>NZ_ARZA01000087.1 GCF_000387765.1 Caldisalinibacter kiritimatiensis | reverse complement strand
ACAATCTATTCTTGAGGGCTAGCGCCCATTAAAATCTTTTAGATGCGAAACTTCTGTTAATTTTACATTTCTTTTATCCAAATACTATTCTACATATAACAACAGATGCAATAACTGCAGCCAAATGGGACAATAACGCTGCCTTTAATGTATGTCTTGAATTCTTTATTCCAACAGCTCCAAAGTATATAGCCATGGTATAGAATATAGTTTCTGCTGAACCCATCATCGTAGAGGCAACTCTACCGGCGAAAGAATCAGGACCATAGGTAGTCACTATATCCCTAACTATGGCAAGAGAACCACTTCCTGATATTGGACGCATTATAATGAGGGGTAAAACTTCATTGGGTATACCTAAAATATTTGTAATTGGCTTAAATATACTTACTAAAAGCTCCATTGCTCCTGACTTTTTGAATATCCCTATTGCTACAAATATAGCTATAAGATAGGGCATTATCCTTATAGCAGTCTTAAATCCCTCCTTTGCTCCTTCTACAAAGCAGTCATATAGGTTTATATCTTTTATATATCCATGTATCAAAATTATTGATATTATTACAGGTATAATAGAAACGGATATTATGCTTAATATTTGTACCAAAATATTCACCCTCTATTCTCAAGTAGCTTAGCACTGAATATCCCTACTATAGTTGAAACAGTTGTAGCTATCAATGACGTACCTATTATTTCAGTTGGATTTAACGACCCTGCATCAGCTCTAATTTTTAAAACAGTCAAAGGTACTAACTGTACTGACGACATATTAATCACAAGAAACATACACATTGCATTTGTAGCCCTTTTCTTATCTGTGTTTAGATTATTCATCTCTTCCATAGCTTTTACTCCCAAAGCTGTAGCTGAATTTCCTGCTCCAAACATATTAGTAACCATATTCATCACGATTGCACTTATTGCAGGATGATCTTTAGGTATGTCTGGAAATAAAAAATTAGTAATTGGTGTTAATATTTTACTAAAGCTCTTTATTAACCCTGACTTTTGTGCTATATTCATTAAACCAAGCCATACTGCCATTATCCCCGTAAGTCCTATGGCAAACATTACAGCCTCTTGGGTATCCTCTATAACAGCTGTGTTAATCACATCTATATTGCCTGTAAAAATAGCAACAAGCATACCTATAAATATTAAAAAGAACCATATGTAATTAATCACAATTATCAATTCTCCTTTTTTATCTATTCTAATCTCCAATTTTATTTTTAGTAGCCAATAGCCAAAAGCCACTTCGTGACTTTCATTCCCTACCAAATTATATGCAAAATAAAGTTTGGTAATGAATTTTTAAATTTTTTCCAAAAAAGTCTTGACACATAGACCTTCATCTGATATTCTTAAATTGTAATCATTACAAATTCAGAATTATTACAAATAAATTTGTACATAAAGGAGGGATATAAGGTGGATATTATGGAAAAAGTATTAGATGTACTCAAAACTTCAGAAGAGGCACTTAAATCTAAGGAAATATCAGAAATTGCAGGAATAGATAAAAAAGAAATTGATAAAGCTATAAAAAAATTAAAAAAAGAAGATAAGGTATATTCTCCTAAAAGATGTTATTATAGTATTAGATAACATCGTTAAAAGGAGTTGAATATTCAATGAAAAAAGAAGATATACGCAGTTATCTAATGGAAAAAGGAATCAAACCATCTTATCAAAGAATAAAAATTCTTGAATACTTACTAGAGCATAGAACTCATCCTACAGTGGATGAAATCTATAAAGAGCTTGTAAAAGAAGTACCGACATTATCTAAAACAACAGTATATAACACATTAAATCTGTTTATAGAAAAGAATTTGGCTACTGTAATAACAATAGAAGAAAATGAAACAAGATATGATGCCGATACTTCAATACATGGTCACTTTAAATGTGAAAAGTGTGGTAAGGTTTATGACTTTAATGTTAATATCTCAAATTTAGCCTATGATGGTCTTGAAAATTTTCAAATTAATGACCAGCATGTGTATTTTAAGGGTATTTGTAAAGATTGTTTAAAAAATAAATAAAAAAATTAAAGGAGGAGTAAGCATGATTGAAAGAATGCCACTTATTGGAGACAAATTCCCTGAAATGGAGGTTATAACAACCCATGGTACTATGACTTTACCAAATGATATGGAGGGAAAATGGTTTGTACTATTCAGCCATCCAGCTGATTTCACTCCTGTATGTACTACTGAGTTCGTAGCTTTTCAAAAAAGAATGAAAGAGTTTAAAGCATTAAACTGTGAGCTTGTTGGATTAAGTATTGACCAAGTTTTCTCACACATTAAATGGGTTCAATGGATTGGGGAAAATTTAGATGTAGAAATTCAATTCCCAGTAATAGCAGATGATACTGGTAAAGTTGCTGCAAAATTAGGTTTAATTCACCCTGGAAAGGGAACAAATACAGTAAGAGCAGTATTTATAGTTGACCCTAAAGGTACAACTAGAGCTATCCTTTACTATCCACAAGAGCTTGGAAGAAATATGGATGAAATAGTAAGAATGGTTAAAGCACTTCAAGTTTCAGATAATGAAGGTGTAGCAATGCCTGCAGGTTGGCCTGAAAATGAATTAATCGAAGATAATGTAATAATCCCACCAGCCGCTGATATGAAAACTGCAGAAGAAAGAACAAAAGAATATGAAAACTTCGACTGGTGGTTCTGCTATAAAAAACTTGATAAATAATTAAGGGTTATTAAAGGGTTGTAGATAAAATCTACAACCCTTATTATATATCAAATTATAGTATATCTTCAATATATTTTAATACATCTTTTTTCCTACGACTTACCTTGCCATTGTATATTGCCTTTTTTACTTCTTCTAGAATATCACCTATCATTACTTCTTCATCTAATTGAAAGTTCTCTAATATTTCCCTTCCAGTAATTACATCTGAAATTTTTTCTATATCTTTAAACCTTGTAAGATAATTATTGGCTAGATATTCTGTAAACACCTTATATTTTCCCATATCTTCTTTAGGGTCAAGAAGTTTCCTAGTAGCTATTATGTCAGCTAAAGATATAAGTAAAATATCTAATGTATCATTCTTTAATTCCGAAAACATTTTATATAAGGTCTTACCACTTACATCGTTACTTTTATATATTACCAAAGGATACATATGCTTAGACACATACTTATATAATAAGTCTCTTTCCTTTATACTTAATCTAAGCCTTTCAGCAATAGACTTTACAATCTCAGCTCCAGTTATTTCATGACCTCTGAATCTAACTCTGCCTGTTTTATCGACTTTCTTTGCCGAAGGCTTACCTATATCATGAAAGAAAGCTCCCATTTTTATTAATGATAGACGACTATGGTTTGAAGATATCTCTTCATTTACATGGTTCTCATAAGCCCTTCTGATATGCTCTTCAAAGTAATTATCTGCATATATAATATCCTCTATGACTTCAAGGGTATATAAAGAATGTGTTAAGCTATCTACTACATGATACTTACATTCCCCTACATCTCTCATTTCAATTATTTCTGGAAAAACTTCTTGTAAAATATCAAGCTCTTTTTCCATAAAATGAAAATAATATGAAGTATTTTTGTTATTTAAAATTTTAAATAGCTCTTGAGTTATTCTCTCCCCAGGCATTTTTTTTATATGACTTTTATGTTTATTAATCAATCTCTTTGTGCTGTCATGTAATCTAAAGTTAAATTCAGACATAAATCTTACTGCTCTAAGCATTCTAATAGGGTCATCAATAAAAGCATCATCATATACATGTCTTATGATACCATTATTAATATCCTCTAATCCATTAGTTGGGTCTATAATTTTATCTTTATAATTATCTAAATCATATACGTCGACAGCCAAACTATTTAACGTAAAATCTCTTTTAAACAAATCCTGTTCTATTGAATTTCCTTTCATACTAGTAAAGTCTATTTGGATATTATTGTTTTTGTCCACTATCCTATACAGCTTATCTTCTTCACCTAAGCTAATAACCTTTTTACTTAGTCTATCAGCAAAAGTATTAACTACTTCTTCTACTCTTTCTGAAATCACACAGTCAATATCTTCACTAGGTGTATTTAATATAAGATTTCTTACATATCCACCTACCACATATATTTTTACATCTTTTTCTATACTAACCCTCTTTAGTTCCTTTAATATAAAATCCATTGTATCATCCCCAACTTAGCTTATTTCTTCATAGGATACACAAAAAGCTGTCTTTTTCTTTCTTATCTTTCCTTGCTCAACAAGCTCTTCTAATCTACTTTTTAAGAAGTCCACATCAAAGGTTACACTATGGTCTGTTTGACTTTCTATTTCTTCTAATACTTGATTGATATTCACATCTGTTATAGGTAATTTTTCCTTTATCAGTTTTAAAAACTTCTTCTCTTCTTCAGTTCTTTGGTTAACTAACTCGTCAAAAGGATTTTCTGTATGAGGACTACTAGTTTTTGCCGCCCTTATTCTAACAGGTATCGTTCTTCCAATAATAGCTGATGAAATAAAAGCATCTCCAGACTTTAGGTATGGAAGCCTTTTTGCTTCTTCATTAGTTAAATCAGTTTCCTCTTTTATAGTTTGTATATCTGAGCTTCTTACTATTCTAAATACAAATTTTGTACTTAATTGGGCAGTTATTGTTTCATCTAGTAATGTTGGTCTTTGTGTAGCTAAAATTAAAAATACTCCATATTTTCTTCCCTCTTGAGAAATCTCCTTTAAAACAGATTTTGTTGGGGAATCATATGCTTTAGGTGCAAAGTTATGAGCTTCATCTGTTGCTATTATAAACGGTGGAAAATAATCTGCTGCAGCATTTTTATACTGTGCATCCTTATAATCTCTTCTTTTACGATAAATACTACCTAAAAGATAAGTAGCAAACACTTGTAATAATCTAATATTACCTTGAATTACTACTAATTTACCAGCCTTTATGCCATCTATTATCTCTCTAATATCGTTACTAAAAACTCCATCATTATATAATCTTGTAAGCCTCCATATTATCCCCTTCACTGAACTGCTGGGACAGGATTTATCATATTTCTCAAATAATTCTTTACATTGTTTCCATCTTTCTCTTTCAACGTGATTATCACAGCTTTGAATAATTCTATCCATTTTAGCTATTGAGCCCATATCTTGAGCTTCAGAAAGCATTTTCAACCTGTCATAAAAGCTTTGATATGAGTCCCTTCTTTTGTGTAATACATCTACAACATTACTCATCGCATCAGAAAGAGAACCTGAAGCTCCTAATAGATTCTTTAAGTCTTCAGTTGAAATATCACTGAAGTTAACACCTACATGATAACCTATTTGCAGACATTTAAATTTATTTTTAAAGTCTGTTTTATATTTTTCTTCTAAATAATCGGCACAAGTAGAAAAATCCATTTCAAAATGAGGGTCTAATACTACAGTTGGTATGTTCAGTTTCATAATTTCTTCTAATAGAACCCTCATACCAAATGACTTACCTGAACCTGAACCTCCAAATATCCCTATATGGGGATACTGATGCATTGACTTAATATCAAATATAAATGGAATGCCCCTTTGTTCTTTTAATCTACCATCTTCAAATAGTGGTGCTATATCCTGTAGCGAATTATCCATTCCATTTGTCATTTCTTCAGTACTTTTAATCACTCCAGCTACTAATCCTTCCCTAGGAGAGCAGTTTATCATAAGTCCCTTTACCTCTTCGAACTCAGGTATTCTTATGTCTGAACCAGTCTCTACAGGATACTGTGCTTCCTCAAGAAGTCTTATTTTAGCTATATGTATAGTTTCATCATCTATACTATATCCTATAGCCTTTAATGACTCTATAACTGAGGAATCAACCATACCTCCGTTTATATTTAAAGGTATATATCTATTATATGATTTAGTTTCTACAACTTCTCCCATTAACTCTCCTTGTAATTTATCCATGATTATTAAAACTTCATTTATCCTAAAGGGTCTTTCATTTGATGCAATATGGGCTTCTTGCTGTGTAGTTACACCTACAACCTTCATATTTAACCTCCTTTTTTTAGTTCGTAGCTCTTGGCTCTTAGTTCGTAGTATGTAGATTTAGTCGAGGGACGTGGGCGTCCCTCGACAACAAATAGTATAAAACTCTAATCAAAGAAGATAGCATCCATCGACGAAGGAATATCATTTTTCTTTTATCCTTATTACTACTAACTACTTACCACTAGCTAATATCCAAACAATTTTACATTTCATTTCCCATACCTAGTATCCAGTACCTGATACCTGTTATTTACAACGTCCTCTTACTTCTCTCTGAAATAAATAATTTCTCCAGTATATCTCTATCAAGATATTTTTCTAATAATCCCTTCATCATGTTATCTGATATTTTTACTTCGTTATCAACAATATCTAACCACATAGGAACTCCTCTACTTTTTTCAGGAGTTAAAGTAAATACTAAATCGGCCATTTCCTTAATAAAATCTTTTTGACTATTTAATATATCCATTCCTATTACTGTTGGCTCCTTCGAGGTTCTTATAAAGCAAGAATTAAAATCATCCTTTTTTTCAACTAAATTATCTTCATCAATAATTATCATTTCACCATAATCTAATAGTCCATATAAAATTTCTCTATCATATAAGTAATCTATATTAGCAGGTATTACACCTTCTTCTATTAATTTATCACCAATTATACTTGTTTTTATATCTTTGATAACTCCAATAAGTATAATATTATTTTCCTCACACTTTTTCCTTAGGTCATACCATTTTTCTGTACACTCTATCTTATATCTTATAAGTGAACCATCCATCATTATTACATATGGTTGTAGTTGGTCTACTGCTTTAATGGCAACCTCTAATTCAATATATGCTAATTTATAATTTCTTATAAAAGAGCTAATTTCCTCTTTTGATGGATTTTCTTTTGAAATATGAAATAATATATCTTTTTCCTTTTCCGAACAAATAGGAGTATAAAAATCTGCTTCAAATATAGGATTGTCCTTCTTAATAGTGCTTTTAGCTAGTCCTTGAAATACTTCTACAAAATGAGGATACGTTCCTCCTAATTTATTTCTTGAACCATCTACTCCTACAATACCACCTTTATTAGAAATTTGTTCTAATTTTTTCGACATTAATCTATTCACTTTTTCAATTTTACCTACATTGCTTTCGACAAAGTTTCTCTTGTCTTTTCGTTTAATATCCTTTATTATTTTATAATTTTTGTTTAATATGTCATTAAGTTCAATTATCTTATCCTTAAGTTCTTTACTTATCTCAAGCATGATTTTCAACTCCTAAAATAATATTTTCTTTAAAAAATTTGTAAAAATGTGTTGACTTTTATTGGAATCAATGGTACAATTTTAATTGATGAATTTTGTCGATTTATGCACTGTAAATAAATTCAATATGATACAATAAAAATAAACTTATGTAGGAGGTAGAAAAAATGAAATCAACAGGTATAGTAAGAAAAGTGGACGAGCTTGGAAGAATTGTTATCCCAAAAGAACTTAGAAATACTTTCGACATAGCTGAAAAAGACTCTTTAGAAATCTACGTAGAAGGTGAACAAATAATTCTAAAGAAATATGCTCCAGCATGCATCTTCTGTGGACAAGCTAAAGATGTAGTTTCTTTTAAGGGTAAAAACATCTGTCCAAGCTGTATAGAAGAACTAAAAAAATAACCTACATAAAAGCAGCGTTTGCTGCTTTTATTCTTTTTTGTCTACTCTTTATCTAAATTATTTAATTCATCAAGTAGTTGGTTTATAGATATATGATGAATTATTGCTGCATCCTTTAATGTACCTGTATATACTGCATTACAGCTGCTACAATTCATTCCATGCCTTTCAAACACTTCTATGGCCCTTATATCCTCCTTAATAATATCATACATATGCATATCTTCTGTAAACCTTTTCATAAAGTCTACTCCCCTCATTCGACAAAAATTCCTAAACTTGAATTTCTATAGCTTCTTTATAAACCTCTCTTTTAGGTATTCCACGTTCTACTGATACTTTTTTTATTGCTTCTTTTTTACTGAAACCTTTATTTATATATAATATTATATGTTCTTTAATACTTATATCAAGCCATAGTTCTTTTTCTTCATCTTTTATTTGGTCATTTTCTGCTCCTTTAATTACTACTACAAATTCTCCCCTAACTCCTTCTTTATTAATTTTTTTTATGGCTTCACTAACAGTACCCCTAAATACTTCCTCATATTTTTTAGTAAGCTCCCTTACAACAGCTATTTCTCTATCTCCTAGAACTTCAACTATATCCTTTAAAAGTGCTTTTAACCGATGTGGTGATTCATACAATATGATTGTCCTTTTTTCTCTTTTTAGTTCAGTAAGACTTTCTTTTCTCTCTTTTTTCTTTGATGATAAAAACCCTTCAAATACAAACTTATCTGTTGGCAATCCTGATACTACTAAAGCCAATATAGAAGCTGTAGCTCCTGGTAGTCCAACTACATTTATATCATTTTCTATCGCTTGTCTTATCAAATCTTCTCCAGGATCTGATATTCCTGGCATACCTGCATCTGAAACTAAAGCTATATTTTCTCCATTTAATAATTTATCTATAAGTACCCTTCCTTTTTCTTTTTTATTATGCTCATGATAACTCGTCAATGGCTTTTTTATATTAAAATGATTTAAAAGCTTTATAGTATGTCTTGTATCTTCTGCTGCTATTAAATCAACTTCTTTTAAAATATTAAGTACCCTTATAGTTATATCATCTAAGTTTCCTATAGGAGTCGGGCATATATAAAGTGTACTTTTATTTGCCAAGTTACCTCTCCTTTCTCTACTTTTCCATTCCGTATATCTCATAGATTTCATCTGTATAGGTTCCATCATCATTATACACATATAGTGGGTCTTGAAATTTCAGTTCTGGTTTTGCAGCTTTAATACTCTTTATTAAAACTAAATTAGGTTTTTTACCTACTTTAGGATGAACAAACCTAATAGCTTTAGGCTCTAGTTTATATTTTCTAAGTAAACACATTATATCCACTATTCTATCAGGCCTATGAACTAAAAAGAATCTACCGTTATGTTTTAATAGTCTACTAGCAACCCTTATTACGTCCTCTAATGTACACATTATTTCATGTCTTGATATGGCTTTTTTATCTTCAGGATTTATTTTACCGGCTCCAACGATTTTATATGGTGGATTACTTGTAACTACATCGTATTTATTGACTCCTAATGTCTCTAATGCATTTCTTAAATCTATATTAAGTATCTCTATATATTCTACTATTTTATTCATTTTTACAGTTCTTTGAGCCATTTCTGCTACTTCTTGTTGTATCTCTATCCCATATATCTTTTTCACTTTATTTTTACCCCAAATAATCAACGGTATTATACCTGTTCCTGTACCAAGGTCAACCACTGTAGAATTAGGCTTTATATCACAATAGTTTGCTAATAAAACAGCATCCATTCCGAAACAAAACCATTTAGGATTTTGTATTATTTTAAGACCTTTCAATTGAAGGTCATCTATTCTTTCATTTGGTTTTAGATTAACTTCATTCATCTATCTCTCTCCTTGTCATTGGTTCATGGCTTTATCTGTATTATATCATTTAATCAATATTATAAAACACAGATTAACTTTTTTATATATTACAAAAGACCCGTTAACACGGGTCTTTATGTATTAAAAAATTTATTACTCTTGTACTGGTGCATCTACAGGGCATACATTTGCGCATGCTCCACACTCAATACATCCTTCAGCATCGATTACGTATTTGTCATCTCCTGCACTGATTACACCAACTGGACATTCTGGTTCACAAGCTCCACAGCTGATGCAAGCATCTGTGATTTTGTAAGCCATTAGGTTCACCTCCTTCAGGAAATAACACTATAACTAGTGTACCTTTTTATTTTAACATTTATTATTGAGTATTAAAAGTATTTTTGAAAGTTTTATATTCTATATTGTATTTTAAACTAAAATACATATTAATATTTAGAGAAATACAATATATAGAGTCATAGAATTTTTTACTATAAACCCTTAATTATTCTATATAGCAATAAAGTCTCTAAAAAGAGGTCTATCTTTAGACCTCTTTTATTCATTCTCTATTACTTCAATTTGGTCTGTTGCAAATGGAACTATCTCTTCAGTATCATCCTCAGATACAAGCTTAACCTTTACAGATTCTAATAATACATTAGTTTCGCATACTGTACCTTTTCCTTTAGGAGTAGATACTATTGTTCCTACCTCTGGCATATTTTCCAAAGACTTTTGATACGTTTTATGCTCAAATTTTAAACAACACATAAGTCTTCCACAAATACCAGAAATCTTAGCTGGGTTTAGTGATAAATTTTGCTCTTTTGCCATTTTTATAGATACTGGTTCAAATTCTCCTAGAAAAGATGCACAGCACATAGGTCTACCACATGGACCTAAGCCACCTATCATCTTGGCTTCGTCTCTAACTCCAATCTGTCTTAATTCTATTCTAGTTCTAAATATTGAAGCTAAGTCTTTTACTAATTCTCTAAAATCAACTCTTCCATCTGCAGTAAAATAGAATATAACTTTATTGTTATCAAATGTGTATTCTACATCTATTAGTTTCATTTTCAATCCATGTTCTTCTATTTTCTTCAAACATATATCAAAAGCTTCTTTTTCCTTTTCTTTATTCTCTTTATGTTTTTCTTTATCCTCTTCTGTTGCTAATCTTATAACTTTTTTAAGAGGAGGTACTATTTCTTCTTCATTTACTTCCTTAGGGCCAACTACTACTTGACCAAACTCAATCCCTCTAGCTGTTTCTAAAATAACATTGTCCCCCTCTTTTATATCTATATTATCAGGGTCAAAATAATATATTTTACCCGCTTTCTTAAATCTTACTCCTACAACTGTAACCATAATTATACCTCCTGAATTTTCAGAAGCATAACTTCAATAGCTAATTGATAATTAACATTTGAAGCTATATTGTTCTTCGTTTTTTTCACTTCTTCTATTATATCATGTAGTTTACTTCTTGAAAGCTTTAAGCTTTGGTCATTAAGAATATCTGTTTTATCTTTATTTATTACAAATTTAGCATCAGCCATTTCCTTTACGATTAATAAATCTCTAAACCATATAAGCATCATATCCAGTATATCGTCTATATATTCTTTATTTTGTTCAAAAAATTGACTAATACTAAACACTCTAAATTTATCACTATTAAGCGTATCGTTTATAACAGAAATTACTTCTTCTCTCAAGTTTTTAAAATCTTCAGATTCTGCTAGTTTTATAGCTTTTCCAACTATTCCATTTGAAAAAGAAGCTATAAATCTAGCTTCTTCACTAGATTTATTATATTTATTAACTAATACCTGCTCTATTTTGTTATTTTGAACAGGATTAAATTTTATTATCTGACACCTCGAAACAATAGTAGGTAAAATACTATAGCTATTAGTAACAGTCATTATTATTATAGCATACTCTGGAGGCTCTTCTAATGTTTTTAAGAAACCATTCTCAGCCTCTTGAGTCATTTTTTGTATATCTTCAAGTATAAACACCTTTCTATTGCCTTCATATGGTAAAATTCTCATATTTCTCTGAATTTCATCAACCTGCTCTTTCTTAAAAGAATTACCTGAAGGTCCTACTATAAATAAATCTGGATGATTACCTGAATCAATTTTAATACATGATGAACACTTATCACAAGGTTCTACACCATTTTCTTTGCATAATAATGTTTTTGCAAAAGCTTTCCCTAATTTACTTTTACCTATTGACTCTGGTCCCTCAAAAAGATAACTATGGGCTATACTATTGTTCTTTATCGCTGATTGAAGATTTTTTACTATCTTTTCTTGACCTATAATATCTTTGAAGTTCATATTTATCCTCTTCCTACTTTGGAGTTGTCTTGTATATTATCTCAAATACATAGTCTATATTATATCACAAACAAATATATTAATCTGTATATGATTTAATTATATCTTTTGAAAATCTTCTACATCTACAACAAAAATAGTCGCTCCTCCTACATTAACTTCCACAGGATATGGCATGTATACACCAGCTGACCAGGTATTAGGCGCAGGTGATGTAGTTACACGCTTTCTTGATTTGCATAATTTTTTTATTATACCAATAGCTTCGTCTAACCTTTCTTTCTTAACACCAATTATTAAAGTAGTATTTCCTGCTCTTAAAAATCCCCCTGTAGATGCTAATTTAGTTACTCCAAAATTATTTTTCATTAAACTCTCAACAAGTTTTGGAGCATCTTCATCTTGAACAATAGCAATAATTAATTTCACGAAAACCCCTCCCCTTTTATACCTAGATTAATAATATAAGGTTAAAATCCTTAACTTTCAAGGTCTTGTAATAAAGGCTCAATAGCTTTTTTTATTTGCTCAAATACCTCTTCTATATTTTTACTTGCGTCTATTAATTTGATTTCATCAGGATACATTTCTTTTATTTTTAAATAGCCTTTATATACCTCTTTGTGAAAATTAATGTCTTCTTGCTCTAGCCTATCTCCTCTATTCTTTGAAGTTTTCCTCTTTAATGCTACTTCAGGGTCTATATTAAAGAATAGTGTTATATCAGGCTTTACACCTTGAATGGCAAAATCATTAATCTCTTTTATCTTTTCTATACCTATACCTCGACCAATGCCTTGATAAACTAAGCTTGAATGTACAAATCGTTCACATATTATTATTTTTCCTTCTTTTAATGCTGGTAATATTTTTTCATGAACATGTTGAGCTCTAGATGCAGCATATAATAAGGCTTCTGTAACAAAGGACATTTCAATATTTTCATTATCTAATATAATATCTCTTATCTTTTCACTTATTCTTGTTCCCCCTGGTTTCTCTAGTTGTAATAATATCGTATTCCTTTTCATTTAAGTAAGTAGTAAGTCGTTTCACTATTGTGCTTTTGCCTGAGCCATCTGGTCCTTCTAATGTTATAAATAATCCATTCATTTTATATCATTCCTTTCAATCAATAGTTACTCTTTTGTTTTTATTACTTACTTTATCACTTTTAATTGAGCGTTATTATTATCTACAAATCCTAAAAACTCTATATTGTTTTTCTTTAAATTTTCAATATAATCTATAATTTCTTCTGTTATTATTTCTCCATGACATAGAATTGGTATCCCTGGCGGATAAGGTATTATGAAGCTTCCTGATATTCGGCCTACACTTTTTTGTAAATACTCAATCTCAGTATCTTTATTAAATGCATCGTATAAACTCAAATTTATTTCAGGTTTTATACTTTTTATAGATATATCATAGATTTTAGATTCTCTATATTTCTCTTTTTTAGATATATCTTCTATTGCTTTTGCTAATTTTTCAATATTTTCTTCTTGGTCTAATACAGTTGTAAGGGCTACTCCATAATAATTATCAGCCATTTCTAATTGTATTTTATAGTCTTCTCTTAGTATAGTCTCAAGGTGCTTTCCTGTTATATTTATATCTGTAAGGTCTATCATTATCTTTGTTTTATCAAAATCATAAAAGTTGTCATCGGCTATATTGTTTTTATCGAAAATATTAACTCCCTTTATTTCTTTTAGATATGTTGTCCACTTCTCTATATTGTCAATAAGATTATCTAATCTTTGTTTTCCCTCTGTCTCCATATATGCTCTAGCTAAATCTAGTGAAGCCATTAATATATAAGAAGGACTGGTAGTTTGATATATAGAAAGCATAGTTTTTAATCTTTCAATATCAACTCTTTCTGTACCTACATGAACCATAGAGCTTTGAGTAAATGCTGGTAATGTCTTATGAGTACTTTGAATAACTATATCTGCACCTGCTTCTAAGGCCGATATAGGTAGTCTATCACTAAATTTTAAATGAGCACCATGAGCTTCGTCTACTATTAATATTTTATTATATTTATGAACTATTTTAGAAATTTCTTTAATATCGCTACATATTCCATAATAAGATGGATAAGTGATAACTACAGCCTTTATATCACTATCTGTTTTTAATGCATTTTCCACATCTTCTGGATTTATACCAGTAGCTACTTTATCTTCTTTTCTATAGTTAGGATAAATATACGTTGTTTTAAGATTCCCAAGTATCGCAGCATTGTAAACTGACCTATGGGAATTCCTTTGTATCAATATTTTATCTCCTGGTTTTGTAACTGACATTATAGCTGAATAAATACCAGCTGTTGTTCCATTTATAGAGTAAAATGTAGCTTTAGCTTCAAAGGTTTCTTTAGCTAGCTGCTGACTTTTATGTATAATAGATGTGGGGTTGTGTAAATTATCTGTACCACTTACCTCTGTTACATCTATTTCAGGTATAAGTTTACCCAAGTCTAATAAAGCATTCTCTCCTTTATGTCCTGGCATATGGAATCTAATATTATTTTCATTAATATATTTTTTTAATCCATTTATAATAGGTGTATTCATAAAAAACTCCTCCTACTTTATATATTCTACTGATTTTTTTATTTTCCTTCGTTTTTAATGAACAAAGTCGACTTCGTCGATTTGTTAGTTAGTAGTTCGTTGTTAGTAGTTAGTAGCCT
>NZ_ARZA01000086.1 GCF_000387765.1 Caldisalinibacter kiritimatiensis | reverse complement strand
TATTACGTCTATCATTCTATTAGGCAGCAAAATATTTAAACAATTTTTCAGATGTTTTTTTGAATTATCATTAAAAAGTTTAATTAGTTTTTTATTTAATTCCTCGATTGATATACTAGGTTTCAAATCAAGCTTAAGTTTAATATTTTCATTGTCATACTTATTAAGGTAATTACTCATTCTTAATACAACTGGACCTGAAATTCCATAATGAGTAAAAATTAAGTCACCAATCTCTTCATTTATTTTCTTATTACATATATATGCATTTAATTTTACATTACTTAAACTTAATCCTTGGAGTTTATGTGTCCAATTTTCTTTAATTTCTAAAGGTACTAATGAAGGTTTTAGTTTTTCAATAGTATGCCCAAATTTTTTAGCAAAAACATAGCCTGCACCAGTAGAACCAGTTTGAGTATATGTTTTGCCTCCGGTTGCAATGATAACTTTATCAAAATAAGCTTTATTTTCATCTTTAAAAAATAAAATAAATTTTCCATGTTTGTCTTTAACTATATTAACAATTTCAGAATTTAATTTTATGTTAACATTATAATCTTCTAAATATCTCAAAAAAGCATTTAAAACGTCAGCTGATTTATTAGATTTAGGGTAAACTCGGTTAGTTGCTTCTATTTTTGTTTCTAGCCCATATTTATTCAATAAATTTATAATATCTTCATTAGTGAACGTATAAAATGCACTATATAGAAATTCTTTGTTTGTAACTACGTTTTCTATTAAAGCTTCTATTGAACAAAGATTAGTTATGTTACATCTACCGCCACCTGTTATTAAAAGTTTCTTTCCTAAAAAATTATTTCTTTCAAATAGAGTAACTATTTTACCTCTTTGAGCTGCTGTACCAGCTGCTATAATTCCTGCAGGTCCTCCACCTATTACAGCTATTTTTTCTTCCATAATTATACCTCCCTTAGATGACTTGTATCATTTAGTAGTTTGATTACTGAATTGTATTCTTTATTTTCAATAATAGTTATCCCTCCATTGTCTAACGAAAAATTTTTATAATAAGATAAATTGAAGCCTAAAATGGTTAGGATTATTATTTTAATAACAGAACTATGAGATACTATTAAAATGTTTTTATTAAGGTTTTTTTGCAATTCAGAATCTATAAACATTATAATTCTATCTTTTAAATTATTAAGTGTTTCTATTCCATTAAAATTAAATTCATGTGGGCTTGTCAACCAAAGTGAATAATCATCGGAATATATTTTTTTTACTTCATTTATAGTTAATCCTTGCCACGGCCCAAAATCTATTTCTCTTAATAAATGTGTTTTTTTTATTTTGTGAGTCTCAGTTTTAAAGCTTATTATTAATGCTGTTTTAAAAGCTCTAATCAAATCACTGGTATATATTAAGTCTATTTTTTCATTTTTTAGTCTTTGTCCTACCTTTATAGCTTGTTTATAGCCATTTTTAGATAAATCAATATCTATTTGTCCTTGGATTTTGCTTGTAAAATTCCATTTTGACTGACAATGCCTCACTAAATAAATTTTTGACATTGTTTGCCCTCCATAAAAAATTAATTATCTATATACTAAAGTAATATTATTATAAATAAATAAATATACTTAAAAAATAGAGACTAGCGAAATGCTAGTCTCTATTTAGAGGTATGGAATTTAAGAAATTATAAACAATTATTATTGCAATGTATTTAAAAATTCGTTGGTTTATCTTTTCCTTCATATACATTAAAGGTATCCCACATATCTTCTAATTTTTCAAAGTACTGTGTTACTTCCTTCTTTTCTCTCATTCCTATAGCTACAATTAAACTATTAATTAGACTCAAAGGAGCAACTAGTGAATCTACAAACGATACCATATTACTTCTTGCAATTAAGGTATGGTCAGATATACTTGCAATAGGCGATGCATAGCTATCAGTTATACCAACTATTTTACAACCTTGTTTTTTTACGTATTTAAGGGCATCTAGAGTTCTTCTGGAATATCTAGGATAACTTATTCCAATAACTAAATCGTCTTTAGTAACTCTAAGTAGTTGTTCAAATATTTCACTCATACCGAAACTGACTACTTTTACGTTGTCTAATATTAAATCTAAGTAAAAACCTAGATATCCAGCCAAAGCAGTTGAACTTCTTAAACCTAAGATATATATTCTATGGGCTTTAAATATACTATCTACGACTTTTTTAAAAGTTCTACAATCAACTTCTTCAATAGTAGCTCTTAAGTTTTCCATATCTGCTTTTAATACTTTTTTTAATGTAGCATCTGAGTCTATAAAACTGTCATCCATACTTATTCTTTGTACGGTTGTAAGTTTATTTTTTATTAAAACTTGTAATGCTTTTTGCAAACTAGGATACCCTGAAAAACCTAATGCATTTGCAAATCTAACAACAGTTGATTCACTTACTCCGACTTTTTTACCTAAAGTAGCAGCAGTCATAAAAGCAGCTTTATCGTAGTGTGCCATTATATATTCAGCTATAAGTTTTTGCCCTTTACTTAGATTGGCATATTTATGTTGTATCAATTTAATTAAATCTTTACTAGTATTCTCCATACCATCATCCTTACTTTATAATTTTGCCAAATCAACTCCTGCTTCAAATGCTTTTTTATTTAGCTCCTCAGTTCCTCTAGGAACTCTATTTAATATAGCTTTTAACAAAGATTCTTTTGATACGATGTTAGTGGTCTCACATAAAACACCTAACGCAACAATATTAGAAACTATAGGAGCTTTTATTTTTTCTGCAGCTGTTCTCAATATAGATGTTTTATGTATTTGTACATTATCAAGGTCAGGCGGTATTACTTTTTCATCAACTATTAGTATACCATTTTTCTTAGTAGAATTACAATATTTATTACAAGCTTCTTGTGTTAGAGATAATAATAAATCACATTTTCTAACTTTAGGATAATTTATATTATTATCGCTTATTATTACTTCTGATTTACTTGCTCCACCCCTCGCTTCTGGACCATAGGATTGAGATTGTACTGTGTTTTTACCATCTAATAATGCTGCCTCAGCTAAAATTATTCCTGCTAGAATTAAGCCTTGACCACCAGAACCACTTAATCTTATTTCATATTGACCTGACATATTATCTCTCCTTTTGAAACATATCTATTATTTTTTGATATTGACTAGTATACTCAGGTTCTTGACTATTATGAAACTCACCGATTAAGAACTTGCCCATTAATTTTTCGTTTGACATTTTTTCTGCGGCTTTTATGTTAATAGCATTATTTTTTAAGAACTTCATCATCTCTACTGAATCGCCTTTTTTGTTTTTTCTACCATAATATGTCGGGCAAACGCTTACAGCTTCGACAAATGAAAATCCTTTATTTTCAATGCCCTTTTCTACTAATTTTGTTAATAAGTTAGCATGATATGCAGTCGCTCTACCGACATAAGTTGCTCCTGCTGCTTTGGTCAAATTACAAAGGTCAAAATTTTTATCAATATTCCCATATGGAGCTGTAGTACCTCTATCTCCTGTAGGAGTAGTTGGAGAATATTGACCTCCAGTCATTCCATAAATATTGTTATTAAAAACAATTGTAGTTATGTTTATATTTCTTCTTGCTGCATGTATTAAGTGATTACCCCCAATTGCTGCACTGTCTCCATCACCTGTAATAACAATAACTTCGAGTTCTGGATTTGCCATTTTTATGCCTGTAGCAAAAGCTAAGGCTCTCCCATGAGTTGTATGCAAAGTATTAAAATCCATATATCCAGGTGCTCTAGAGGAGCATCCGATTCCAGATACAATACAAACTTTGTCTTTATCTAAACCTAAATTATCAATTGCTTTTACTGTTGCTCTCATTAAAATCCCATGACCACAGCCCGGACACCAAATATGAGGTAATTTATCAACTCTAAAATATTTTTTTACTAGTTCACTTGTTTGAGTCACTTTCTAAACCTCCTTAATTTTAGCATAAATCTCATCTGGGGTAATTAACTCTCCATTAAATTTACCCATCTTTTCTACATTTACGTTTTTGCTTGCAACTCTTTCAACTTCTAACGCATATTGACCGTGGTTCATTTCAACAACTAATATTTTATTGACGCGTTTTGATAATTCAGAAATTTGTTCTTCGAGGAATGGCCATATTGTTTTAGGTCTAAATAAACCAACTTTCATACCTTCATTTCTACAGAAATCAACAGCACTTTTAGCTGAGCGAGCGGTACTACCATATGCTACTAAAGCTACTTCAGCATCTTTAAGTTTATATTCTTCGTATAAAGATATAGCGTCAATATTTTTTTCTATTTTATTCATTAATCTTGATAGTAAATTTGATGCAATGTTGCTGTCATTACTAGGAAAACCTGTTTCGTCATGAGTAAGTCCTGTAACATGAAATCTATATCCTTCACCGTATGCAGCCATTGGAGGAACTAATTCATTATCTGATACTTCATAAGGGTTATAGTTCTTTAATCCAGCTTTAGGTTTTTTTCTATCTATTATATTAAGGTCATTTATATTTGGTATCTCTATTTTTTCTCTCATATGAGCTATTACTTCGTCCATAAGTAATATTACAGGAACTCTATACTTTTCTGAATAGTTAAATGCTTCTATTGTTAATTCATATGTTTCTTTGACTGAAGAAGGAGATAAAGCTATTATTGGATGGTCTCCATGAGTTCCCCATCTAGCTTGCATAACATCACCTTGAGAAGGAGAAGTTGGTAAGCCTGTACTTGGACCCCCTCTTTGAACATTAACTATAACACAAGGAACTTCAGCCATAGATGCATATCCTAAATTTTCTTGCTTTAAAGAAAAACCTGGACCACTAGTTGCTGTCATTGACTTGAGTCCTGTAAGTGAAGCCCCAATGACAGCTGCCATACTAGCTATTTCATCTTCCATCTGAATAAATTTACCTCCAACTCTTGGTAATCGTTGAGAGGAGATTTCTGCTATTTCAGTAGAAGGAGTTATTGGATAACCAGCGAAAAATCTCATACCAGCAGTTATAGCACCTTCTACACAAGCTTCATTACCTTGCATTAATTTAATTTTTGTGTCACTACTCATTGTTTTTACCTCCTAGGAAAATTGCATAATCAGGACAACGCAATTCACATTGACCACAACCGATGCAATTATTTACATTTTGTATAAAAACCTTTCCATCATTTATTGATAAAACGTTTTTGGGACAAAATGCAACACAAATACCACAACCTTTGCACCAATCATTATTTATTTCTAGTTTAAATTTGCTTATAGTGGCCAATATCAGCCCCCCCTTTTTTTTATAACATATAAATAGTTACTTTAACATAATGATAACAGAATATATTTTCACATGCAATTTTTATTTCATTTTCTTAAAAAAATAATAAAAATTGCAAGTATCGCTTCAATTTTTGCATTTTTTAAAAATTACAATAGACTAGATATCTAGTTCCCAGTTTTGCATTTTTTTAATGAACTGATAATTGGTTAAGTCAAAATGTAACGGTGTTATTGATATATAATTATTTTCGATAGCAGTTACATCGCTTTCGTTTTTATTTTGGATTTCTAACAACTTTCCAGAAAGCCAATAATAACTTTTTCCCATAGGATCCTTTCTTTCTTCATATTGGTTACTATATCTTCTTATTCCTAACTCTGTAACTCTAATACCTTTGATATTATCAGGTGATATTGATGGAAAGTTAACATTGAAAACTTTGTTTTGTTCATTATTGTATTTAGTTATTAAATTTACTATCTTGCAAGAATAATAAGTAGCACTTTCATAATTTAGTTCTCCTTTTTTACCAGCAACAGAAATGGCAATTGAAGGAATATTATGTATGCCACCTTCAATAGCAGCTGATACTGTACCAGAGTATATAACATCTGTACCTAAATTAGGACCATTGTTTATACCAGATACTACCAAATCCGGTTTCGCTTTCATTAATGACTCAATGCCAATTTTAACACAGTCACTTGGAGTACCATTAATATTCCAGGCTTCTATACCATTAGCATAATTATCAACTTTATTAATTCTAAGTGGATGGTGCATAGTGATAGCATGACCAGTAGCACTTCTTTCTCTATCAGGAGCTATAACAGTAACACTTCCTATTCTCTTGAGTTCATTAGCTAACTTTCTAATTCCAATTGCGTTAATACCATCATCGTTTGTTACTAAAATATTCAATTTACATCTCTCCTTTAATATAAAGTTATTAGTTAGTAAATAATAATATTATCATATTTATAGTTAATTATTAGAGTGGAGTGATATAGTTGATTCAAATAGACGATGCAGGTAGTGGAAGTTTAATAGGTGGTACATGTATTGGTATATTAAGAGTTGAGACTGGTGAATATGAATATGAATTTATACCTGTTAAATTTTACTCAAAAAAATATTTTAAAACAAAACTTTATTTAGATTATGTAGTAACAATTGTCAAAAGATTATTTAAGCTACTAAATGTTAAAAAGTCAGAAAAAATATACGTATGTAGAGGATATATGTTTGATAAATTAAGATTATGGTTTGATGAAAATAATTATATATATGAGAGCACTAAAATTACCAACCCGCTCCAGGATAAAATTGAATCAACATTTGAACAATATGCTATCTCATTTGGTTTACCAGAAGAATTTATTAGATATACAAAATATCCTTTTCATTTTCATAGAATACTTAAATGGGTTTATGCTGACTATGACAAAAGAAAAAAACTATGTAAAACTGGTTGGAAAAGTTGGTCTAAGTATGAAAATTTAAAAACTATTATAGAAACAGATTATATAGTTAAGTCAAATTATGTATGTTTAAAATGTGGAGCACCGATAAAAAATAATTCAAAAGTAATAAGAATAAAATATGTAAGTAATAGACCAACTTCCATTTATTTGCATTATAAGTGTCAATAATAAAGACAATGCCCCTAAAGGAGCATTATCTTTAGATTGGATGAGTTTTTTCTTCTCGATTTAGTAAAGTATTATCTATCTTGTATTTTTCGGCTTGTCTATATTGAAAGTATTTTAAAGCAACTTGAGGGAATAAAGCATAAGATAACACATCTTCTTCTTGTTCTATATATTCCTTTATTTCATTTCTAAGTTTATCTAATTGAGGCTCTAATAAATCTGCTGGTCTTCCCTTATAAATTTCTTCATCACCAATAATTTTTTTTACTATCTCTTCAGATATAGGTACAGTTGGTTTACCATATAAACCTTTTACATAGTTTTTAATTTCCGAAGGAACCATTTTGTATCTTTCTCCTAAAATTACATTAAACACAGCTTGTGTACCAACCATTTGACTCATTGGAGTTACTAAAGGAGGATAACCTAAATCTTTTCTAACTTTTGGGATTTCCTCTAAAACCTTTTCAAATTTATCTAAAGAACCTTGTTGTTCTAGCTGAGATACTAAATTAGATAACATTCCACCAGGTACTTGATATATCAAGGTTTTAGCGTTAACTCCTAAAACCTTAGGATTTAAAATACCCTTTTTCATGTATTTATCTCTTAAAGGTCTAAAATAATCAGCAATTTCTGTTAATAAGTTTAAATCCAGACCTGTTTCATACTTTGTGTTTATAAGTGCTGCTACTAGTGGTTCGGTTGCTGGTTGACTTGTAGCATTACCAAATGGTGATAATGCTGTATCGATTATATCAACTCCAGCTTCTATAGCTTTCATGTAAGTAAGATTAGCGATACCACTAGTAAAGTGAGAATGTAGTTGTATAGGCACATCAACTGTACGTTTAAGTTTTGTTACAAGTTCTTCTGCAACATATGGTAACAAAATGCCTGACATGTCTTTTATACAAATTGAATCAGCACCGCTCTCTTCTAATTTTTTCGCTAGTTCTACATAATAATCAACATTATGTACAGGGCTAGTAGTATAAGAAATCGTTGCCTGAGCATGCCCATTTGCCTTTTTAGTTGCTTTAATTGCCGTTTTTAGATTTCTCACGTCGTTTAGTGCATCGAAAATTCTTATTATATCAATACCATTTTCAATAGCTTTAGTTACGAATTCTTCTACTACATCGTCCGGATAGTTTTTGTAGCCTAATAAATTCTGTCCTCTTAATAGCATTTGAAGTTTAGTGTTTTTAATAGTTTTTCTTAATTTCCTTAGTCTTTCCCAAGGGTCTTCATTTAAAAATCTAAGACAGGCATCAAAAGTAGCTCCACCCCATACTTCTAAAGAATGGTAACCTACTTTATCTAATTTTTCTGCTATAGCAAGCATTTCTTCAGTTTTCATTCTAGTAGCAATTAATGATTGATGGGCATCTCGGAAAATGGTTTCTGTAATCTTAACTTTTTTCATTATTATACCTCCTGAAAAATCATTATTTCTTTTCAATACATATTAGACTAGGTGGATTGTTAATTTGGTTCATAAAGTCAAGCTTTATTACTGTGTATTTTGTTTGATTTAATTCTTTAACAAACTTTGCTATATCATTTTTTTCTTCCATTCCACCTTTATGTCCGCTGTAAACAACAATTATAATTAAGCCTTTACTATTTAACATTTTTAGTGCTTTTTTTGTTGCTTCAATAGTAGTTTCAGGTTTTGTAATAATGCTATGGTCTCCACCTGGTAAATAGCCTAGATTAAAAACAACTAAATCAATTTTTTCAGTTATATATTTATCAATATTTTCATGACCATCGTTAATAAGAACAACTCTATTAAGCAAATCTAATGACTTTAATTTTTCTTTAGCTTTTTTTATTGCAATTTTTTGGATATCGAAACCATAAACCTTTCCATTATCTCCTACTAACTTTGCTAAAAAGGCGGTATCATTCCCATTACCGACAGTAGCATCAAGTACAATATTTTCATTAGCTATTTTTTGCTTAATTATATCATGAGATATTTTTACTGCATTTTTAAATAACATATTAGACATTTGACCACTCCTCTAACTGTGACAACATCCGCTGCTGAAGAAATCATTTAGATTTAGTGATAAAATTTGAGATTTAGATAATATTTGTTTTATATCTTCATTTAAATTAACTTTATCCATCTTTTTAAATCCTTTTTTTAATAAATAATCGTTTACTCCAGAATAATATATATTAAATATTCCATTTAATAAGCAGTGATTGAATAGTGCTCGCATTAGTCCGTCTCCTAAGTTTTCACCACGTTTTGATTTAGTAACAAATACATAATTTAATATTCCTATATTATTGTGTCTTGTTACTTTACTAACTCCGATAATTTTAGAATTTTCTATTAAAATATAGACAATTTGGTTATTATCAAACTTATCGTTTATACCTTTTTCTTCTAAAATTTTTTTTATTTCAAATAACTCATTTTCATCTTTTACTTTTCTTGAAATTATCATTCTTAACCTCCATATTATATATTTGATAGTATTTTCAGATAATAATATTATAAAAAATCATCATGGAAGATTCCACAATGATTTTTTATAATTTGTAATTTTTGACGAAAGACATTGGTCTATCAAAGTAATTTGATTGTAATATGACTGTAATTAAGTACAATTAGTACCTTAAGTTGAAGTAGTTTATCTGTTAAATACTCTTTAAGTATTCTATTTCCTTTTGAGTTAAGAATCTCCATTGACCCTTTGGTAAATCATTAAGTCTTAGTTTACCGATTGCTATTCTTTTTAAACTTATAACAGGATGACCTATTTTAGCACACATTTTTCTTACTTGTCTATTTTTACCTTCGTGTATTTTTATTTTTAAAACAGATGAGTTTTTAAGTTCACGAATAACATTTATATCTGCTTTTGAAGTAATGTAACCATCTATATATAAACCGTTCCTGAAATTATTTAACTTACTTTCATTAGGAATTCCTTTAACCTTAGCAATATATGTTTTTACAATTTCGTGACTAGGATGAGTTAGTTTATAAGTTAACTCTCCATCGTTAGTTATGATTAATAATCCAGAAGTATCAAAATCTAATCTACCAACAGGATATACTCTTTCCTTAACTTCTTTAATCAAATCTAGCACAGTTGGTCTATTGAATTGGTCTTTAACAGTTGTTATATATCCTACCGGTTTATTTAATAATATATATACTTTTTTTTCTTCCATTTTAATTATTTTATTTTTATATTCAACTATATCATTTGCAGGGTCTATTTTATAACCAAGCTCTGTTATAACATTACCATTAACCTTTATTAGACCCTTTTGAATAAGGTGTTCTGATTTTCGTCTAGATGCTATTCCACATTTAGCCATATACTTTTGAAGCCTCATTATAGAAACAACTCCCTTTATCTAATGTATATTATAACATTTAAAAATGTTTTTCAAAAGAAAATCACAATATTTTAAAGCTATACTATATTAATTTTTCTTCATAAATATTTAATAAATCCATTCGTTGAATTCGCTTTTTAATTTTATTACTGTCAGTTGTATAAATATCTAACTTCTTCATTCTAGCAAAATATTCTGAACCTGCAAAGGTATATCTTTTCTTTAAACCGCCTTTTGTTTTAATTTGCTCATTGGCGTAAGCTATTATGTCTCCTATTGCTAATGTTCTAGGAATTTCTAATAAAGGCATACCTAAACTTAAACGTACACTATTATGTCCAGCTAGCGTTCCTGTTATTATTGCCTCTGTATGACCAACAAAAAGGCCTGACTTTTCTCCACCACATAAAAGATTATATAAACCTTTTACTTTCATAGCATTATTTCTAGGCGCCATAGAAAGATATCTCACCGAATTACCTTTACCACCTGAGTAAGGGTCTTCATAACGAGCATTTTCAAGGCCTTTTATTTTTCTTAATTTCTCTAATGGATAAAAAGGAGTCATTAACTTAGCATGGCCAGTATCTAATAGAATTATGTTTTCGGCAAACTCTTTAAGTGAGTATTGCTGACAAACTTTTAAGTCTAATTTTTCCATTTTCACATCTTCTTTAGGTACAGGTAAAACTACTACACCTTTTTCATTTAACTCATTTCTTATCTCTTTACTTAAAGAATCTTTATTAAGTTTACATGAACCACTAAAAGCTCCGTATGATTCATCACCCCTTTGCCCCAATATATCTTCAACTCCTGCTCTATGACTAATACTTATTCTAGGGCCAAAAGAAGGGCATCTCAGGATGCACATAGAACATCCATTACCATATTTCAAACAATTGCCCATAGGTCCAGTAGAGCCTGTTGTTTCTATAAATACATCACCTTTTATTTTTTCCTCATTATACGTTAATATATACTCTATTTTATTTTCTTTAGTTTCAACATCTATGACTCGAGTTTGTAATTTTATGTCTATTCCTTTTTCTTTTAAGAGTCTCCTTACCATGGGTTCAACTTTTGTAACATCATATAAACTGGCATGTTTGTGACCTGGAAATTCTATATTTCTATGCCTAGAAGCTTTATCTGTTATATTGAACAGCTCACCTGCACCTAAATGGATATTCTCTTCGGCAGCAGTATATCTACCGTTATTTCTCATTATACCACCAACATTACCCAGTCCTAAAAGCATATCTGTTTTTTCTATTAATACAACATCTGCACCAGCTTTTTTTGCAGATAAAGCAGCTGCACATCCAGACCATCCTCCACCAATAATAACAACTTTAGTCAATACAAACTCTCCTTTCAATTATTTTTCTAGCATCAACTTGAGTTTTGCACGTTTTTACTATTGTTCCATCTTTTAATCTAGTTGAGCAACTACCACATATTCCTTCACCACAACATATTTCACCGTTATTAGTAGCTACAATATATGGTTCTATTGATAAATCATCAATCATATTTATTAGTTTGCTATGCAGTACATCAGAGCCACCACTATATATCAGAGAAATATTTTCATTTTTTAATATGTTTTTGATTAATAAAATGCCCTTTTCTTGCATTACATTTTCTTCAACTATATTTAGATTCAAACCCTCCAAATATTCATCTATAAAGTTTTTACCAACTTTTCCTTTATCAATAATCATAACAATTTCATTATTATTTCTTATTAATTTTTTAGCTACTAATACTGAAGGAGCTTGTGCGATGCCTCTAGCAACAATTAAACATTTACTATTTTTAACTTTTTTTAGATTTCTAAGGCCAAAAACACCATTCCAATAAGGTCCTCTTAAAAATAATTTATCTTTCGTATCATCTAATTTTTTAGTTTTAGAACCAAGTTTTTGATAAGCTATATAAACACAGCCATTTGTTACATCAGTATCCATTATAGACATTGGCACATCAAAATAAGAAGGTAAGTTTATGTCTCTTAAAAAAACATATGAACCAGCTTCACTTAATTGTCGAGCAAGGGTTTTAGTGACTTTGAGTTCTAAAACTGTACAATTATCAGTAACATTTATTCTTTTTACAATAGCTGCTTTTGTAGTTGTACGGTTAAATTTACTTTTGTAACCATTCCACGCATATTCTTGATATATACATACTCCTCTCCAATTACAGTCACAAAAATCTTTACCTTGTAAATGTGAACATGTTATACAATTATTTGTTTCAGCTAGATAACAAGGGCAATATTCACTACCAGCGTCAACACATTCTAAGCGTTCTTTAGTCAAAATGTAACCCCCTTTCTAAAAGTCCCTATAATATTAAAATATTTAATTTGTGTTATTTTGTTACAAAAACAATAAAGAACATAAAAAAAGAGGCAGTAATTATTAACAACTACCACCTCTTTTTCATTATTTAAATAAATTTTGAATGAAATCGTAAATTTTATCAAGTGTATTTTTCTCTTTTATATTTTCCTTTGCAAGTAGATTTTCTTTGTGAATTAATTTTCCCTTTAAGTATACTTCAACAGTTCCTAAACTCTTACCTTTGATTATAGGTGCTTCTACTTTATCAGGAGCTTTAATTACAGTTTTTATTTTTCCTTTTTCGCTTTCTTTTAGAGGTATTAAAAACTTATCTGCAGTAATTAAAGGTAAATATTCTTTTTGGCCATTGTCTACATAAACAGTTTTCGCTAATTGTCCTTTATCGAATACAATATAGGATATATAGTTTTCAAAACCATAATCAAATAAACCATAACAATCATTAAACCAATTATAGTCATTTAAAACGACAGCTATTAATTGCATATTATTTCTAGTAGCACTTGCAACTAAACATCTTCCAGCTGCAGTTGTATATCCAATTTTTACACCATCTCCACCACTATATTGAAAGACAGTTTTGTTTTTATTACAAAAGTACCGATTCCTTTTTCTATCAGCTATCCATAGCTTAGTTTTAACTATGTTTTTGAAATGCTGGTTTTTCATAGCTTCTCTAGTTATAAGAGCTAAATCGTAAGCTGTTGTATAGTGGTTTCTGTCACTTAGACCATGTGGATTAGTGAAATTTGTATTATATGCTCCAATTTCTTTTGCTTTTTTATTCATCATATCAACAAAATTTTCTACTGTTCCTCCGATATGTTTAGCAATTGCAACAGCACTATCATTTCCTGACCTTAACATTAATCCATAAAGTAAATCTTTTAATGATATTTCTTCTCCTTCGTACAAATAAATACTTGAACCTTCAACTCCTACACTTTTCTTATCAACTTTAACAATATCATCTAAATTACCGTTTTCTAAAGCAATCAAAGCTGTCATAATTTTAGTTGTACTTGCCATAGGTAGTTTTCGGTTGATATTATGTGAATATAATATTCTTCCTGAATCAGCTTCTATTAATATACCAGATTGACCTTCAATACTAGGAGAGTCGGCAAAGGATAAATTACTACATAACATTATTATACAAATACTTAAAATTATAGATTTTTTTATCATAAGAATACCACTCCATATCTTCATTCTTTTTATAATATTATTATCTGTATAATCTAATCTAAGATACGAAAAACGTAATGGCTAAGTTATGTAATTATAATAATATTTTGTGATATCAGTTAGAATTTAGTTAAAAAAAGAGAGTAGTTATAAACTACTCTTCTGAATGCTTATTATTCTTGTGTTTATTTTTATCATCCATATTGCTTTGTAAGCTATTGGTAAGCTTAGGTATAAGCTCAAATAAGTTACTAAGTATATTGGCACTTTGCTCAACGGAAAGAAGCTTTACTTGTCCATTGCCTACAACCATAAAGGCAACAGGTTGAACTGATACACCTGCTCCTGAACCACCACCAAAAGGAACTTTCTTAACATCATATTCCTCTCTTCTTGTATCTCCATTATTAACACCATATTCGCCACCGCCAGCAGCAAAACCAAAAGATACCCTTGAAATTGGTATGATAACAGAGCCATCGGGTGATTCAACGGCATCACCTACTATTGTATTAACATCTACCATCTCTTTTATACTTTCCATTGCAGTTTTCATTAGTCCTTCAATTGGATGATTAGACACTAGATTCACCACCTTTAAATTTAGCTTTTAATCCAATAAAGCCTGCAATAATAATATAAACCAATTTTAGTTTTATTATACAATTAAAATATGTTTCAAATTGGTTTTGAGAATAAATGGGCTGCACATCTATTTTACAGTTATTTATTGTTTTGTCTTTAGAAATTAGTGAAACTATTAATGATTTTAAAGCCCATACAAAGCCAGTAACAATACCTGTTGATGCTGCATCGTTAATACCAATTTTTGATATCCATATTAATTTTTTAATTTTTATTTTTTCTAGTAAATATATATTAACTTCTTTAAACAATCGTTTCATCCTTATGGCAGATTTAAGCTTTTCTAATAGTTCATTTAAAGTTACGTTGAAAATGTTTCGGTATATTGTTTCGCTTTTATCATTATTTTCTATTGTGCTTCTGCCTTTAAAAGATAAAAAACCTTTTCTGTTTAATAACTCTAAAACAGGTACTTCAAATCCAAATTTTATAAAGTTAAAAATTCTGAACTTGATTTCAATAAAATCATCTTTTCCTTTTCGTTTAAAAATGATATTTATATATAGTGGGTTTATTAATGAAATTAAAATAATGATTAAAAATAATAAAAAAATTAGTAATATCACGGTATTACACCTCAATAAAAGGATACTTTAATAACTATTTTTCCCAAAAAATAAAAAATAACACAGTGGATTCTGTGTTATTCTTTATTTTTTAAGTGGTTTATAGTATTTTCATTAAGTTCTATGTTTTTAAATTCTTTTAGTTTTGGCAAGTCATTTAAGCTTTGTAAACCAAAATACTTTAAGAACTCTTCAGTAGTTCCATAAAGTATAGGACGACCAGTTTTATCTAATCTGCCAACTTCTTTGATTAGATTCTTATCAATAAGAGTTTTTAGTGCTTTGTCACATTTTACTCCTCTAATAGATTCAATTTCCATTTTAGTAATAGGTTGTTTATAAGAGATTATCGATAATGTTTCAAGAGCTGCATTAGATAAACTTTTGCTTTTGTTAGGAGTACATAATTTTTTTATCCAATCGTAATGTTCTGGTCTTGTGCTAATTTGGTATTTATTATTTATTTGAATAATTTGTACACCTCTTCTGTTGTAATTAAAGTCATCAATCATTTCATCAATTATCTGTTTTACCTCATTTTTTTCTAGTTCAAGTATATTTTTTATATCATCAATATGTAATGGGTCACCCCAAGTAAATAAAAGTGCTTCAATTATTGCTTTGATTTCTCTTCTGTCCATAGAAAACCTCCTATTGAGTTTCTATATCTTTAAGCTGTATAATGATTTCTCCAAAATTAGAATCTTGTTTAACAGTAATAAATTTTAATTTAATTAGTTCAAGTATGGATAAAAACGTTACTACTATATTATTGTTAGTTTGCTTTTCCTTAAAAAGTTCTTCAAACCTTACTTTGTTGTTTTTGCATATGTATTCCTTTAAATTTTCCATACATTCTTCTATAGTAATTTCATCTCTTTGAATTTTTCTTATATTATTAATTTCTGTATTTTCTTGTGTCTTTTTTTTCACTATTTTGTTAAATGCGTTCATTAAATCAATAAGTTTTATGCCTTCTAGCATTAATTGTTCTTCTTTTACATCTATATCTCCTAGTTCTTCTTTTGGTTTAAAGAATATCTTACTTTGTATATTTTCTTTCTTTTTAAGACTTTTAGCTGCATTTTTATACTTTTTGTATTCAATAAGACGTTTTACTAATTCATCTCTTGGGTCAATTTCTTCTTGTTCTTCTTGTTGTTTTTCATTGTTTTTAGGTAATAGCATTTTTGACTTTATTTGAAGTAAATTTGCTGCCATTACTAAAAATTCACTTGTTATTTCTAAGTCAAGGTCCTTCATAGTTTCTAAGTATTCTATATATTGGTCGGCTATTTGTGAAATTGGTATATCATAAATATCAACTTCGTTTTTTTCTATCAAATGGTATAGTAAATCAAATGGTCCTTCAAATGTTTCTAAAACTACATTATATTTCATGGCCAACTTCTCCTATTTCATATAATATTACTTATAGTAAGTATAATTTTATTAACTAAACTAATTCCAAAGTATAATAAAGGATTTAAAATGTTTTTCATTGTACCAGTTATTAGTAACAAAAGTAAAATTCCGTACAAATATTTTTCATGTTTATAAAATAAAGCTTCATATTTATCAGGTAGTAAACTTGCTATTATTTTTGAACCGTCTAAAGGGGGTAAAGGGATTAAATTAAATACACCTAGTACAATGTTATAAATTATTGTAAGCTGCAATATACTAATAATTATAGTATTTGATGATATATTCAATGACAATAAAATTGCTGATATTGTAGCAATTAAAAAGTTTGTAAGAGGTCCTGCAATAGATACAATTATTGTACCTAATTTTCTGTTCTTAAAGTATAAAGGATTTATTGGAACGGGTTTTGCCCAACCAAAGCCTACTACAAAAATCATAATAGCACCAATTATATCTACATGTGCAATAGGATTTAAAGTAAGTCTACCTCTATTTTTTTGCAGTAGGATCTCCTAAGATATATGCTGCATATCCATGCGCTAATTCATGGAATGTAATACCCAAAATAAATCCTGGAACAATAAGTAGTTTTTCTAATAAAAATGAGCTATTCAATAATATCCCTCTTTCGAATGTTATTAGCTATTTTTTTTACTGCTTCAAGTTGTTTTTCTTTAGTATTCAAGTTATTATTTATTGTTATTTTTTTTAATTCAGTAAATATATGGTTGTATATAGGACCTGGTGCTATATTTAATATTGATAAATCATTACCAGATACTAAAACTTTTTTTAACTTGTCTTCGTATAAATATTTTTTTACATTGTTAATAACTATGTAATCTAGATTACTTATTACTATATAACATATTATCTCTTCAATATCAATATTATTCAATAGTCTATATATATTATATCTTGAAATATTATTTGATTTTAGGCTAGTAAGCACTTTTTTATTGTTTTTGCTAAAGTTTATTATCCTATCTCTTATTTTTTTCTTTATAGTTATTGTGTCGAAAAAATCAAATAACTTATTTGGTTCTATGTTTTGTAATAATAGCATTAATTTAACTAATATTATATCAGCTTGTACACAATTAAATTCTTGAATAAGCATTCTTTTATTTTCTTCTAATATCTTTATATATTTTATTATTACCTTATCAAGTTGTCTATTCCCTGTTATTTTGTTTAGGATATTAAATCTATTAATGTAGTCAAAAACTTTGTAACTACAGTTTTCACTAGCTGATTTTATAATTTCGTTATAAAATCTATCGTTACTGATAGTATCTAGAACTCCATTTTTTAAAGCATTATTTATTAAGTCTAAGGTTCTGGTTTCAAATTTAAAATCTAATCTAGAAACAAACCTAATAGCTCTTATAATTCTAGTTGGGTCATCTATAAAACTTTTATCATGTAACATTTTAATATATTTATTTTTTATATCCTTAACACCATTTAAGTGGTCGATTATTATAGGGTTATTAAGGTCGTTAAAGTCTAATATTAAAGTGTTAATTGTAAAGTCTCTTCTCATAACATCATCTAAAATATTACCTGGTTTAACAATTGGTAAAGAACCAGGTATGTTATAGAGTTCCTTTCTTGCATTAGTTACATCAATGTTAATACCATTATCCAAACTTAGTTTACCAGTTAGAAAACTGGTATTCAATTGCAATTTTCCATCCAATATTTTATGTAAGTCTTTTAACACATGAATGTAGTTATTAGTTACTATTAAATCTAAATCTGTACTATATTGACCTAGTATTAAATCTCTTACGTAACCTCCAACTAAATAAATATTGCAGTTATAGATTTTAGAGATTTTATTTAAGTAAAATAATATGTTGTATGTAATTGTAGGTATACTTATGTTGAATTCCTTTAATCTAAAAAACTTGGGTGTCATATCATCACCTTTATTTTAAAACTACAAAAAACAAAAGAAATACTAGATATATTTTATAACTTTATCATTGAAATTACAAATATATCTAGTATATTAATTTTTATTTAGTTACCTAATATATTATTTATCATCTTCTTCAACATGTCTAAGAAGTTAGCTTTTTCAACTTCTCTAGTGGTAACTAAATTAACTCTATTTACTTCTTGGTTATTTATTTTTACTATGATTTCTCCAACCTTTTTTCCTTTTTCGACAGGAGCATTTAAATAATCAGGCAAAACAACTTCTTTTTCAATATTATTATTATTGCCTTTTTTTACTAATATGGATAAATCGTCTTGTATAACAATAGTGAGTTTGTCAATTTTTCCTTTAGAGACTGGTAATTTTTTTATTATTTCATTCTTCTTAGCTAATACTATAGAGTCATAATTTGCAAAACCATAATTCAATAATTTCTTTGATTCATTAAATCTTATACTTGAGTTTTTGCAACCTAAAACTACACTTATCAAAGTTAGGCTACCCCTAGTTGCTGATGCAGATAAACAGTGTCCTGCTTTACTTGTATAACCTGTTTTTATTCCGTTTGCTCCTTTATAATCATGAATAAGTTTATTAGTATTAACTAGTCCTTGTACAACATCTTTTTCTTTCCCAACTTTAACTTCAGCCATCCATAATGTAAGCCAATCGTGTATTTTAGGATGTTTTAGTAATTCTTTAGACATTATGGATATATCATAAGCCGATGTATAATGACCTTCTTCATCTAAACCAGTTGCGTTTTTAAAATGAGTATTTTCCATTCCCAGCTCTTTAGCTTTATTATTCATCATTTTTATAAATGTTTCCTCTGTTCCAGCTATATGTTCAGCGAGTGCAACTGCACCATCATTTGCTGACCTTAAACAAATTGCTTTTATTATATCCCTTACCTTTTGAATCTCTCCTTCTTCTAGATATAATTGACTTCCTCCCATTCCTGCAGCATTACTACTAACTACAATTTCGTCATCTAAGCTTATTTTGTTATTTTCAATGGCTTCCATTGCTAGCAATAGAACCATAATTTTAGTTATACTAGCAGGTGCCAATTTTTCATGTATATTTTTTTCATAAATTATGTGTCCAGTGGATGCATCAATTAATATAGCTGATTTAGCTTGTATATCAAAGGGTTCACCTGCAGAATAACTAATATTAATACAAGATAGAATAAGTATAAAAGTCATTAAGGTACTGATTAATATTTTAAAGTTTTTTGTAATTTTCATTTTAGTTCCTCCTTTTTATTATATTCACTTTTAGGTTAACCATGTAATATTTAAGTTATTCAAATTGTTAATTGTATAAGAAAAAGGCTGTCGTGATAGACAGCCTTTTAAAGCAAATATTTAGTGTATAAAGAATTTAGTTCTAAGTGTAAAAGTAATTATATTTAAATATTAGTTTAAAGATATATCATTAATTATCCCTTTAACTAATTGAATAAATTTCGGCTTTGTTTTATTAGCAACTTCTACAACTTCATCATGGGTTATAGATACTAATTCTTCAGGTATTGCCATATCCGTAACACAAGCTATACCTAAAACTTTAATGTCTGAATGCCTAGCGACAATTACTTCAGGTACTGTCGACATACCTATAGCATCGCCACCGATTTTTCTTAACATACTTAATTCCGCTCTTGAGAAATAATATGGTCCACTAACTGCAGTATAAACTCCTTTTTTAGCGTCAATATCCACTTTTTTACTAACTTTTTCAGCAACTTTTATTAGACATTTGCTATATGCATTTGACATATCTGGAAATCTAGGTCCTAGTTCATCATAGTTAGGTCCAATTAAAGGATTATCTCCCATAAAGTTTATATGATCTTCAATTATCATTAAAGCACCTGGATACAAATCCTTATTCAAACCACCACATGCATTAGTTACTAAGAGTATGTTAATTCCCAGAGCTTTCATAACCCTAACAGGGAATGTTATTTCTTGCATAGTATATCCTTCATAATAATGGAATCTACCTTTCATTGCTATTACTTTTTTACCTTCAAGAGTACCAATAACTAATTTGCCATCATGTCCTTCTACAGTTGATATAGGAAAATTTGGTATCTCTTCATAATCAATTATAATAGCATCTTCTATTTCATCAGCTAAAGACCCTAACCCTGAACCTAATATCAAACCAATCTCAGGTTTAAAATCTATTCTGTTACTAATGTAAGTGCTTGCTTCGTTTGTTTTTGATAAAAGATTTTCCAATTTAATTTCTCCCCCTTATTTAAGAGACTTTACTATTTCTTTTACTAATTTTATAAAGCTATCCCTAACTTTTTCTGTTGTTTCAATAACTTCCTTATGATCAAGTGGTTTTTCTAAAATTCCAGCTGCCATATTTGTTATACATGATATACCTAAAACTTCGATTCCAGAGTGAACGGCAACAATTACTTCTGGTACTGTTGACATACCAACAGCGTCTGCTCCTAAAATATTTGCCATTCTTATTTCTGCAGGAGTTTCATAAGTAGGTCCTGTTAAAAACATGTAAGTACCTTGTTTTAAACTAATATTTAACTTTTCGCCTGCTGTAATCGCTTTCTCTATAAGCTCTTTACTATAACTATGAGACATATCAGGGAATCTAGGTCCAAGTTGTTCATAATTTTTACCAATAAGGGGATTATCAAACCCCAAATTTATATGGTCTGTTATAATCATTAAGTCTCCAGGAGTAAAATCTGTATTTACTCCACCTGCTGCATTTGTTACTATTACTTTATTAACACCTAGTGCTTTCATTATTCTAACAGGGAATGTCACTTGTTGCATAGTATATCCTTCATAATAATGGAATCTCCCTTGCATAGCTATTACTTTCTTACCATTTAAATTCCCTATAACAAGTCTGCCTTTATGCCCTTTGACAGTAGATTCAGGAAAATTTGGTATATCACCATATTCAAGTATAACTGCATCTTCTATTTCATCAGCTAGCACACCTAAACCAGAACCTAAGATCATGCCTATTTCAGGTTTTATATTAATTTTTTCTTCTATAAAGTTTTTTGTTTCATTAATTTTTTCTAATAAATTCATATTATACCTCCTCGTCATTGTAGTTAAAAGTTACTATTAATGTATTTAGTATATTTAATATTTTATCAGTTAAATAATATTAAGATAAGCAAACCCACCGTT
>NZ_ARZA01000085.1 GCF_000387765.1 Caldisalinibacter kiritimatiensis | reverse complement strand
AGTCGTAACAAGGTAGCCGTATCGGAAGGTGCGGCTGGATCACCTCCTTTCTAAGGAGAAATATTTTGAGGTTAGACCTTAAAATAATCAAAAAAATGTAAGATTGAAAAACAAAACTGCTTTGTGCTGTTCAGTTTTGAGAGTCTTAAAAGTCTCTCTGATGAATTATGCGTAAGCATTATATTGTGGGGATATAGCTCAGTTGGGAGAGCACCTGCCTTGCAAGCAGGGGGTCAGGGGTTCGAATCCCCTTATCTCCACCATATTGTACTTTGAAAACTGCATAGTGGA
>NZ_ARZA01000084.1 GCF_000387765.1 Caldisalinibacter kiritimatiensis | reverse complement strand
AATACTATAACTAGAGCAGAGTTCTCAAAAGTTGTAAGAACATCACTAAAGCTAGATTTAGTAAAAGGAAATAGTTTTGATGATACAAATAATCATTGGGCTAAAAATGAAATACATACATTAGTTGAAAATGACATTATTATAAAAAGCGAATATGGAGATAACTATGAGCCTACTAAAAACATTACAAGGATAGAAATGGCGAAAATGATAGTTAGAGCAGT
>NZ_ARZA01000083.1 GCF_000387765.1 Caldisalinibacter kiritimatiensis | reverse complement strand
CTTCTTCTAACTATGGTTATACATTAAAATATAATTGGAAAGAGAACCCAAGACATTGGGTTTATCCCTTAAGATCCTCAGATCTATGGCAAAAACTTTATGATAAAAGAACATCTGTTGAAAGATGTAATAGCAGACTTAAAAAGTATCTAGATTTAGATAATATAAGGTCTAAAGGTATTAAAAAAGTCAAAGTCCATTCATTACTAAATTGTATTGCACTCATAGCTGGAACAATTGCTTTAAATTCAAGAAAGTCTATTGATAAAGCTGCCTAACGGCAAATAAACTTTAAATAATGATTAGGAGGTTATTGCAATTTTATAAAACTGTATATAAGTTTTTAAAAATCTCATTTTTCAATGAGCTATCGCTCTATGTCCTTTTTTCGGTTTTATAAAAAATTAATTATGCAATTTCCTCAAATATTAATAACCCTAAACTTTTTTTACAAGATTATCATAAACGTAAATTAATAGGACGAAAATGCCATAATATTTGTCCAGTTAGTCCAGTTTATATATTAACCTTTCTTAGAAGTCTATCCTTGTTTTTATGAAAACACATTTTTAAGAAAGCGTTTAGTAAGTTCATGTATTGATAAAGAGACCAAAAAACAAAATGAAGAGTCGGCATCACGCGTCAACTCTCCATTTTTTTCGTAGTATTAAAATGGTGCGCCCAGGAGGACTTGAACCCCCAACCTTCTGATTCGTAGTCAGACACTCTATCCAGTTGAGCTATAGGCGCTAATATGGAGGCGGCACCCAGATTCGAACTGGGGGTAAAGGATTTGCAGTCCTCGGCCTTACCACTTGGCTATGCCGCCACATTTTCACAAAATAAATGGCTGGGGCGGCAGGACTCGAACCTGCGCATGACGGAGTCAAAGTCCGCTGCCTTACCGACTTGGCTACGCCCCAACATTTAATTAAAATATGGGGTGGATAATGGGATTCGAACCCATGGCCTCCAGAGCCACAATCTGGCGCTCTAACCAACTGAGCTATACCCACCACGAATATCATTAAACAAATGGAGCGGGTGAAGGGAATCGAACCCTCGCAACTGGCTTGGAAGGCCAGGGCTCTACCA
>NZ_ARZA01000082.1 GCF_000387765.1 Caldisalinibacter kiritimatiensis | reverse complement strand
GGGTCAGTCCTGAATAAGTGAATAACTTTAAAGTTATTCACTTATTCAGGACTGACCCCTCTAGTTTTAGCTACTTCTGATAAATAGTAGTCTTATTTCTCCCAGTTTCTTTAGATATATATAAAGCTTCGTCTGCTTCTTCTATTATTTTGTCTAGTATTTTATCTTTAGTAGAATAACTAAGTCCTACAGAAATAGTTAAATTTCCTCCTGGTTGAGTTTCTTCACCTATAAAATGGTAATTCTCCACATCTTTTCTTATTCTTTCACCTAAGTTATACATAGTATCAATATCAGAAATATCAGTAAAACATACAATAAACTCTTCTCCACCATATCTTGCTACGTAATCTTTGTATCTATTATCACTATTTCTTGTTTGCTCTCTTAGAATTATAGCTAAATTCTTTAGAACTTCATCTCCGGCAGGATGGCCGTAGGTATCATTATAACTTTTAAAGTGGTCTATATCTATCATTGCTATAGCTATAGGTATACCCATATCTAAAATTTTTTTTACTTCAGACTTAAAATATCTTATATTAGGTAGTTTTGTTAGATAGTCATGATTACAGAGATATCTCAAGTTCTTTTGGAGAATAATATTGTTGCTGGTATCATTTATCATAAGTGCTATACTAACAATAGAAATAGTGGAAAAAACAATCATTAATCCACTTATTCTTAACCATGATAAGAAGTGAAAATCAAGGGACAACAATAATAGCTTATGTATTAGTTGAAATGAAAGATAACTTTTTATTAACCTTTTAATATTAAGTTTTGGGAATATATTATTAGTTTCATTAGGGTCATGGAAGTATGAGCCTATAATAGCGGGAAGGACAATACCTAGTAAGATGTCGATTTGAACATTTGAGACATTTAATTGGAGTTTGTACAATATAGGAAGAATTATAGTTAATGAAGCAAATTTACAACCGGCTATATAGGAAATAATAAAAATACCCACATCTCTTAAATCAAAATATGTGCCGTGATACTCGAAAGGATAAAACATAATCAATATACATAATAGTCCAAAAGTTAAAGGAGACATCCATCTAATAAACTTTTTAGTTGTTATTTTACTATAAATAAAATATTTAATTTTAATTGATACAAACATAAAAGATATAATGACAGTCATATTATTCAGAAAAGCATATAGCATAAAAGTCCCCCCTTAAAAATATTTATATATCTATTATATCAGATTCGCTATAATAATACATACATTAGCAAAATTCGACTTTATATGAATCTTATATACCTAAAAGATTACATAAGTAGAAAGAAGATTAGTCAATAATCCATATTATACAATACTAATTTTTACATAACAAAAACCGATTTCACTAAAACACTTGACAAATAAGAATAAGTTAAATATAATGATAGCGCAGCGAATATAAATTGTAGAAACATGTCGAATATCATTGGTTGTTTTAATCCTATTATACACTTAAGTATAGCTTATAGGAATTTATGTTACCCGGAGTGGTATTTATGAAGATACAAAAAATATTAAATAATAACGTCATTACAACAGTTGATGAAATGACTGGAATGGAAAAGGTTGTCATGGGACGAGGTATAGCCTTTCAAAAGAAAAAGGGTGACGTTGTAGATGCTGATAGAATTGAAAAAGTATTTTTGATTGAGAATGAAAATGAAAATAGAAAGTTCCAAAGTCTTTTCAATAAAATACCACTTGAATATATAAAGGTTACAGAAAAAATAATTAGTTATGCTAAAGAAAGATTAGATAATACTTTGGATGAGCACATATATGTAGCGTTGACAGACCACTTAGCCTTTGCGATAAAGAGAACAAAAGCAGGTATTCGTATCCAAAACCATTTAATGTGGGAGATAAAAAGGTTTTATAAAAAAGAATATGAAATAGGTCAATGGGGAATAGGGTTAGTTAAGGAGGAATTAAGTGTAGAATTACCAGATGATGAAGCAGGTTTTATAGCTTTTCATTTGTTAAGTGCGTCCATGGGAGAAAATATGATGAATACTATGGATATAACAGAGATGGTACAGGATATATTAAACATAATAAAATACGATTTAAAAGTAGAATTTAAACCAGGAGATTTATTATTTGACAGGTTACTTACTCATCTTAGATATTTTGCTCAAAGGGTGATAAACAAAAAGTATATTACAGAAGAGGAAGAACCATTCTATGATTTTATAAAAAACAACTATAAACAAGCTTTTAATTGTTCATTAAAGGTAAAATTATATGTTGAAAAGAATTATGAATATGAAGTAAGTAAAGAAGAAATAGTATACTTAAGTTTACATTTACAAAGAGTAATATCTCGCTTCAAAAATTAATACCTACAATCCTTGTACAAATATTTCAATTTGGGATTGTTACTGGTTAGGCAGGCAAAACCTAAGTTGAAATATATACACATACTTATGCCTTTAGTCCTGTATTGGACTGGATTAAGGGTGTAGTGTATCTATTTGTGTATATATTTTGGCTTAGGTTTTTTATTTTCTATAAAAAATAAAATATCATTTAAAGAGGAGGTATAATAATGGACTATAGTAAAGTTGCTAAAGAAATACTTGAATTAGTTGGTGGAGAAAAAAACATTGAAACTGTAGCCCATTGTGCTACAAGATTACGCTTTGTATTAAAAGATGAAAGCAAAGCTAATAAAAAAGCGGTTGAAAAATTAAATGAAGTAAAGGGAGTATTTTCAAACTCAGGACAGTTCCAAATAATAATTGGACAAGGAGCTGTTAATAAAGTATACAAAGAGCTTGCAACTATAGCTAACATCAAAGAGTCAAGTACAAGTGAAGCTAAAAAAATGGCTATGAAAAATATGAACCCATTACAAAGATTTGCTAGGATGTTATCTAATATATTCGTACCAATCATTCCAGCAATAGTAGCAAGTGGACTTTTAATGGGTACTTTAGGAATGTGTACAACTTTTGGATGGCTAGAAGGAGATAGTGGATTATTTACACTATTAAATATGTTTTCAAATGCAGCATTTATATTTTTACCAATTTTAATTGCATTTAGTGCAGCTAAAGAATTTGGTGCTAATCCATACTTAGCAGCAGCTTTAGGGGGAATCTTGATTCACCCAGCACTACAAAATGCATGGACTCTTGGTGGAGGTATAGAAAAAACTATAACAGTATTTGGTATGGAAGTAGGGATGGTAGGATACCAAGGAACAGTTTTACCAATTTTATTTGCAGTATGGATAATGGGATATGTTGAAAGAAGTATAAGAAAAGTAGTTCCAAATATTTTAGATATTATAGTAACTCCATTTTTAACTTTAATGATAACAGGATTCATATCACTATTAGTGATAGGACCTTTTGGTAGATTATTAGGTGATGGAATTTCAGTTGGACTTAACGTAATTTATGAAAGTGCAGGTGCATTTGCAGGTTTATTATTTGGTGGACTATATTCATCTATAGTAATTACAGGTATACACCATAGCTTCCATGCAATTGAAGCTGGCTTACTAGCAAATCCTGAAATAGGAAGAAACTTCTTACTACCAATTTGGTCAATGGCTAATGTTGCACAGGGTGGAGCTGCATTTGCAGTATTTTTCAAAACTAAAAATAAAAAGCTTAAATCAATTGCATTACCAGCGGGTACATCCTGTTTATTAGGTATTACAGAAGCTGCTATATTTGGTGTTAACTTAAGATTAGTAAGACCATTTATTGCTGCAGCAATAGGTGGTGCACTAGGTGGAGCATACATGGTATTAATGAACGTTGCAATGACTGCAGTAGGTGTTACAGGAATTCCAGGAACTGCAATCGTTGAATCAGCTTCAATGATAAATTATCTAATAGGATTAGTAATTGCCTTTGGTGGAGCATTTATAGCAACTTATATTTTAGGTTTTAAAGATGAAGCTTCAAATGAAGTTGAAGAAGATATAAAAGAAGAAGTTGAGGAAGAAACTAAAGAAGTTAAAGTTAATAGTCAAGTAATTGTATCTCCAATGAGAGGGAAAGCTATATCTATAGAAGAAGTGCCAGACAATACTTTTGCTAACAAGTTCTTAGGAGATGGTATAGCTATTGAACCAGAAGATGGATTAGTAGTTGCTCCAGTTGATGGAACAATAGCTCATATTTTCGAAACAAAGCACGCTATAGCTATTAAAACAGAAACTGGTGTAGAATTGTTAATTCATGTAGGTATAGATACTGTTAAAATGAATGGAGAAGGATTTGAAGCTTTCATAAAAGCAGGAGACAAAGTTAAAGCAGGAGATAAACTATTAAAGGTAGACTTAGACTTAGTAAAAGAAAAGGCAAAATCTACGATAACTCCTATAGTTGTTACAAATACAGATAACTTTGAATCAATTGAGAAATTAAAAGAAGGAAAAGTTGATATAAAAGACGAAGTAATAAAGGTTAATATGAAGTAAAACAAGGAAGGGGATGCATTCTCCTTCCTTCTTGAATTTAGTTAAGAATCAAAATGAAGGAGGGGTATTATGTCAAATAACATTACATGTATTGGAGAATTGCTAATAGATTTTATATGTTCAGACGTAAATGTAGATTTGATAGAAGGTGAAAATTTTGTAAAAAAAGCTGGAGGGGCACCTGCCAATGTAACAGCTGCTATATCAAAATTAGGTGGTAAGGCCTCATTTATTGGAAAGGTAGGGAATGACCCTTTCGGAAAGTTTTTGAAGAAAACTCTTGACGATGTAAATGTTGATACATCTATGCTTGTATTAGATGACGAGCATAATACAACATTAGCTTTTGTGTCATTAAAATCCGATGGCGAAAGGGATTTTGTATTTAATAGAGGTGCAGATGAGTATTTAACATATGATGAATTAGACCAAGATAAACTAAGAGATTCTAAAATAGTGCATTTTGGTTCAGCTACAGGACTTTTAGGCGGAAATTTAAAAGAGACTTATTTAAAAGCTATAAAGTTATGTAAAGAAGAAGGTATATTTATATCCTTTGACCCTAATTATAGAGGAGACTTATGGAAGGGTAGAAAAGAAGAGTTTATAGATATAACAAAGAAATGTATGGAATATGCTGATTTCGTTAAGGTAAGTGATGAGGAGCTTAAAATTATAACTGGAGAAGAAAAACTAGAAGATGGAGTAAAAGGATTACATGATTTAGGAGCTAAAATTGTAACAGTAACACTTGGAAAAGATGGCACATTAGTATCAAATGGGATAGATATGACAACTGTTAAAAGTATAAAAATTAAGTCAGTGGATTCAACAGGTGCAGGGGATGCCTTTGTAGGTGCTACTTTATATAGAATAGCTCAGTTAGAAGCTCCTAAAGATTTAGTAAAAGACTTTGCAAAGATTAAAGAAATTATAGCATTCTCTAATAAGGTAGGGGCAATCACTTGTACTAAGTTAGGAGCAATTTCTTCACTACCAACCCTAGAAGAAGTAGAAAGCAAATAATATATTTAATATAAGGGGTGGTAAAGTTATGGATAAAAATAAGGAGTTAATTGAAAAAGCAGTAAAAGCTATTAATGAAAATAGAGAAACGGTTGAAAGTGATTATTATAGACTAAAATATCATATCATGCCTCCAACGGGACTTCTAAATGACCCAAATGGATTTATTCAATTTAATGGTGAGTACCATCTTTTTTATCAATTTCATCCCTTTGATACAAGTCATGGCTTAAAGTATTGGGGACATTTTAGAAGTAGGGATTTTGTTGAATGGGATGAGTTGCCTATAGCATTAGCTCCAAGTAATTGGTATGAAACACACGGTTGTTATTCGGGAAGTGCTGTAGATAATGATGGTACTTTAACATTGATATATACAGGCAATGTAAAGGATGAAGAGGGTAATAGAGAGACATATCAATGTTTAGCTACAACAGAAGATGGGATTAATTTTGATAAACATGATGACAATCCAGTTATGTACAATCAACCAGAAGGCTATACAAGACACTTTAGGGACCCAAAGGTTTGGAAAAAAGAAGATACTTGGTATATGGTAATCGGAACTCAAACTGTAAAAGAAGAAGGAAGAGTATTATTATTTAAATCAAAGGATTTAAAAGAATGGGAGTTAATTGGAGAGGTTACTGGCTCAAATATAAATGAATTAAAGGATTTTGGATACATGTGGGAATGTCCTGACCTCTTTGAACTTAACTGTAAGGATGTACTAATAGCTTGTCCTCAAGGAGTAGAGTCTCAAGGAGATTTATATAATAATATTTATCAATCTGGGTATGTAGTTGGTAAATTAGACTATGAAACAGGAAAGTTAGAACATGGTGAGTTTACAGAGCTTGACAGGGGATTTGAATTTTATGCACCACAGACAACATTAGATGAAAAGAGTAGAAGAATCTTGATAGGTTGGATGGGACTTCCAGAAAGAGAGGAGCATCCTACAGTGGAAAATAAATGGATACATGCTATGACTATACCGAGGGTTTTAGAGTTAAGGAATGATAAATTGATGCAAAAACCAATAGAAGAGTTAAAAAATATGCGTGAAAATCATGTGTCCTATAAAGATATTGTATTAAATAATGAAGAAATACAGTTAGATAACATATCGGGGGATGTAATAGAGTTATCAGTTGAATTTGTACCACAGGATGCACAAGAGTTTGGGATTAAGGTTAGATGTTCAGAGGACAATGAAGAAGAAACTGTTATTTACTATGATAGAAGTAGTCAAAAACTTGTATTTGACAGAAATAAGTCTGGTAAAGGCTATGGTGGAATTAGACGCTGTCATATAAAAGATAAAAAGAATCTTAAGCTTAATATCTTTATAGATACTTCATCTGTTGAAATATTCGTTAATGATGGAGAAGAAGTATTTACAGGTAGAATTTATCCTAATAAGGATAGCTTGGGGATAAAATTCTTCGCTAAAGGTGGAGCTATAAAGATTAATAAAATAGATAAATGGGATTTATCAGGCTTTAAAATTAATAATTTAATAAATTTATAATACTTAAACGTTAGCCTACGGCTTTAAGTCGTGGGCTTTTTAAAATAAAAAATTTAAAGTGTTAAATTTTTTTAATACACATATACCCCCCAGGGGTAATATGATATAATTATAACTGACAAAACAATTGAAGGGGTGTAATTATGCAACAATATGATATTATTGTTATCGGTTTAGGGCCTGCAGGTATGGCTGTGGCAGGAATGGCTTCAAGCATGAACTTAAAAGTATTAGCAGTAGAAAGACATAAGATAGGTGGAGAATGTCTTAACTATGGATGTATTCCAAGCAAGGCGTTATTAAAGGCAGCAGAAGCTAACATTATAGCAAATACTCTTGAAAAATTTGGTCTTGAATTATCAGGTAAAACAGTTGTTAATAACCCATTACAAATAGTTCAAGATAAGATAAACAAAATAAATAGTCCAAAAACAATGAAAATGTTCGATAAAGTAGATCTTGTTATTGGAGAAGGAGATGCACAATTTGTTGACTCTCATACAATTCAAGTAGGGGATAAAAAATACACTGGTAAAACAATATTTATAGCAACAGGGACAGAACCATTTATTCCACCAATACCAGGATTAAAGGATGTACCAATCTTAACTAATCAAAATGTATTTGAACCAAAGGATGTACCTGAGACTTTAACAGTTATTGGTGGTGGTGCTATTGGTACAGAAATGGCACAAGCATTTTCAAGATTAGGAAGTAAGGTTACTTTAGTTCAAATGGACCCACATTTGATTCCAATTGGCGACGAAGAAGCGGGAAGACTATTAGAGGAAGTATTTACGGAAGAAGGCATTGAAGTATACAATAGTACAAAGATAGAAAAGGTTGAAAAAGTAGGAGATAAGATAATAACTTATACAGATAAAGGCGTATTTGAATCTGATGAAATATTAGTTGCAACAGGTAGAGCTCCAGCTGTAGATTCATTAGGACTAGATAATGCTGGCATCGAGTATACAAAGAAGGGTATAGCTGTAGATGAATATTTTAGAACTAACCATAAACATATATATGCTGTTGGAGATTGTAACGGAAAGGCTTTACTTTCCCATGCAGCTATGCACCAAGGTATGTTAGCATTATTTAATTCCCAAAGTCCACAAACAGTAGAAAGATTAAAATGGAGTAACTATGTAGTACCTTGGTCCGTATTTACTAAACCAGAAATAGCACAAGTAGGATTAACAGAAAAAGAAGCTAAAGAACAAGGAATTGACTACATTGTAATAAAAGAAGAATATGAAAATTATGGAAGAACATTAGCTGATGGTCAGCCAATTGGATTTGTAAAAGTAATAACAGATAATCAAGGTAAGATATATGGAGCTACTATTGCAGGAGATGGAGCTAGTGAACTAATACATGAATGGGCATTAGCTATTCAGTATGGCTTAACAATGTTTAATATAGCTATGATGCAGCATTCATTCCCAACATTATCATTAATGAACAAAAGAGCAGCAGAACAATGGATGATGAAAGCAATGCAGTCAGGTTCAATGGAACAAATGATGGCTGCATTGATGAAATAAATTATATAGTGAGGCAGAGGATATAAAAAATTAGTAGGTGTCGTTTAAACGACACCTACTAATTTTTTATAAATAAAGTTAATTTTTTATGCTGTAAATCCCTGTTCATTAGATTTAGGCTCAATAACTTTTTCTTTTGACTTAGATTCAACGTTTTTTTCTTTAGATTTTATTTTCATGATTTTTTTCTGTTTCTTATAAGATCTTCCTATGCTTTCTATTAATAAGAAACTCATAATAGTTAAAATGATAGCAAATGGAAGTCCTGTACTAATTACGGCTGTTTGTAATGCAGATAATGCTTTTTCTCCACCAATCAGTAATAATATCGCAGCAACAAGACCTTCCATGCTTGCCCAGAATACTCTTTGAGGTACTGGTGAATCTAGCTTACCACCAGATGTAATGTTATCTACAACTAATGAACCAGAGTCACTAGATGTTACGAAGAATGAAATAACTAATACAGTAGCTAGTGTAGATAAAGCCACTTTTAGAATTCCACTTAAGAATGCAATGTCTAGTTGATTTATCATTTCAAATAAAGCAATTGGTAGATTGTTTTGTACTACTTCAAATAATTGTCCATTAACTAAATCATTAATATAGATAGCACTTCCACCGAACACTGATAACCATAAGAAAGATAATATAGATGGAACAATTAATACCGCTAATACGAATTCTCTAATTGTTCTTCCTTTAGAAACTCTAGCGATAAACATACCTACAAATGGTGACCAAGATATCCACCACGCAAGATAGAATACAGACCAACTACCTTGCCATGAGTTATCTCCTAATGATACGAAGAAAGAATTTTTCACTAAGTCATTCACATAAACTCCCAAAGAATTAGAGAATAATTTTAAAATATATGATGTTGGTCCTAAAATTAGAACAGCAGTCATAAATACAAATGCTATTTTTATATTTAGTTTAGAAAGCATTTTTACACCTTTGTCTATACCAGATACAACTGATAAAGTAGCCATAAATGTAATAGCTGCGATTAATATAACCTGTATCTTTACACTAAATTCTATACCTAATAGATAACTTAAACCACTGTTAATCTGTTGTACTCCAAGACCTAATGAAGTAGCTAGACCGAATAGACAAGCTAACACTGCTAAAACGTCTATGATGTCACCGATAATACCAAAAACTTTATCTTTTAAGATTGGATAAAATACTGACCTTAAAGATAATGGTAATTTCTTATTATATGCAAAAAATGCTAAAGCTAATGAAATTAATGCATAAATGCCCCAAGGGTGTAAACCCCAGTGGAAAAATGTAGTTGCCATTGCTGAGACAGCTTTGTTGGAGCTTTCAAATATTGGTGGCTTGACTGCTGAATGATATAAAGGCTCTCCAACTGCCCAGAACATTAAACCGATACCCATACCAGCTGAAATTAGCATTGAATACCAAGCAAAGTTTGAAAATTCTGGCTTACTATTAACTCCTCCGATTTTTACGTTACCTAGTTTTGAAAAGGCTAGAAACAAACAAACTAAGATAAAGAAGTTACTAGATAAAATGAATAACCAATCTCCTCTAGATATAATAGTATTTTTAATAGTTTCAAAAACTTGATTAGCATGCTCTAGGTTAAATAAAGCATAACCAGCAAAGACTAATATTAATAATCCTGCTACAATAGAGACAACTGGGTTCATATCTAATCCGAATTTAGTAAAGTTTCTACTATATAATTTTTCTTCAAGCTGTTTACTAATGTCTTCCTTCATTGGCATCACCTCTTTTTTACTTTTTTTAAAACGAAAAAGGCACTCTAACCCTATGATAATCATAGAGTTAGAGTGCCTAAGTTTCGCCAAAGATTTGGCTCACTTTATACCACGGAACACCGTAGTATAGTTTAGACCCATTTGGACCTAAACAGACCCCAGTTCTATGGTAAATGTTTTTCGACAATAGTTTCGCTACAAAATGGCTAGTTTACTTAAATCTGCGAAGGGCATATTTAAGCTCACTAGCCAAGCTACTGCTATTGTCTACTTCACATTTATAATTAAATTTAACATAAAAATAACATTCTATATTGGAAAATAAGAAATGCAAGTATCATGTATACAAACCACAATACAAATTTAGTGAGTTTTATAAACATAGATTAACTATCCAATTGTAAAAATGTAATATACTAATAAGACGATGTCCATAAATCAAAACCTACAAATACAGTACAAGCACCATTTAAGTATAACATAAACTATTGAAAAAGTCAAAATTAGCAGTTTTAAGTTTTTTTTATTTCAAACCAAACTGTAGTACCTTGATTTATTTTACTTTTTATACCATAGTTGAAGTTATGAATTTCTAAAATATTTTTAACTATAGACATACCTAGTCCAGTACCACTGTCATTTCTCTTTCGTGATTTATCAGCTTTGTAAAATCTATCCCATATATATGGTAAATCCTCTTCTGGTATTCCCTTTCCATTATCTGATATTTCAACTTTTACTATATTGTTTATATTATAAACTTTTATAGTAACTTGACCATTTTCAAAGGAGTGTCTTATAGCATTATTTATTAAGTTAAAGAAAACTTGATGTATTTTTTCTTTATCGGCATATATTTCTGTACTTTGATTATCAATGTCTATATTGATAGATATATTCTTTTTATCTGCAAAGAATGATAGTTTCTGTATCACATCTTCTATTACATTTATGATAGGAAACTTTGATAAATAAGGGTTAGAATAATTGGCTTCCATTTTCGATAAATAAAGTATGTCTTCTACCATTCTATTTAGACGATTAGATTCATCAATTATTACATTTAGATGCTCTTTTCTATCTTTTTCATTATCGTCTACATCCATTACTAATTCAGCATAGGCTTTAATTAAGCTAATAGGAGTTTTTAATTCATGAGATATATTTGCAATAAACTCTTTTCTAAGTTTCTCGATTTGACCTAGCTGAACGGCCATATTGTTTACTGTATCTCCTAAGATTCCTATTTCATCTTCAGAGTTAATATCTACATTCGCTTCAAAATCACCTTTAGCAATACGTTTGGATGTATTAATTATTTTTAATATAGGTTTAGTAAAGGTTTTAGAAAAAACTAGGGCTAATAATGTACCTATTAATAGAGAAATTATAGAAATAAGCGAAAGTTGTTTTCTTAAAATAGATGATGCTTCTTCAATTGGAGCTAAAGGAGAAGTTAGCAATATAGTTCCGATTATGTTATTTTTATTTTTAATTGGAATACCAACTATTATCAATCTGTCTTTGAATGCAGGATTATGTTTCTGCACAGTAAAAATATTACCTTGAACTATGTTTTTCTGTATATATGGGTCATTATATAAGTAAAATAGACTTCTTCGTAGTATTTCATCTGCTTCTATATTATTTCTAACAAATATTTTAGGGACACTATAAAATATAATATTACTTTTACTATTAGCAATAACGACGTTGGTATTATATGAAGAAGAAAATGAATGTATTTCATCTATTATTTTTTCAGTAATTCCATATTGATTTGAATTTAAGATAAGCTCCGCTATTTGCTTACCTTCATTTATTAGTATATTTTTTCTTTCACTAATGTAGAATTTATTTAAAAGTCCAACTTGAAATATCCAAACAATTAATAATATAAACACTACTAATGATGTAATGCCTAACCACAACTTACCTAATATACTCTTCATATTAATCTCCTACCTTAAATTTATATCCTGTTCCCCAAACTGTTTGTATATATTTCTTATATTTACCCAGTTTTTCTCTAAGCTGTTTTATATGGGTATCTACAGTTCTCGCATCACCAATAAATTCATATCCCCACACTTTATTTAATAATTGTTCTCTAGACATAACTATTTCTTGGTTTTTAGCTAAAAAGTATAGAAGTTCATATTCTTTAGGAGTTAAAGTTATTTCTTTATTTTCAACTAAAACTTGCTTTGAAAGTGGTCTTATTTCCGATTTACCTATTTTAAAACTATTGTTGCTTTGAATCTGAGTATTATTACTTCTTTTAAGTATTGCTTTAACTCTAGCAACAAGTTCCTTTGGACTAAATGGTTTAGTTATATAGTCATCTGCCCCTAATTCAAAACCAAAGAGTTTATCATATTCTTCTCCTCTAGCCGTTAACATTATTATTGGTACAGAAGATTCTTCACGGATTTTTCTACATACAGTCCATCCCTCTATTTTGGGCATCATAATATCTAGAATTATAAGAGAGAATTGTTCAGCTTTGAATTTTTCTAATGCTTCTTCACCATCGTTAGCTTCTTCAACTTTAAAACCTTCTTTTTCTAAATATATTTTTATAACATGCCTCATTTTTTCTTCATCATCAGCAATAAGAATTTTATGCTCAACCATAGCCTTCTCTCCTTTAATATATTTTTAAGTTTATAATATCATAAATAGGCTAATTTTAGATATGGACTTGTGATGTTTTTGGTTTATATCACAAAGTTTTCACATTTTTATCACAAATACACTTAAGAATGAAAATGTAAAATATTCTTATTTTAAATACACTATTATCACAAAATGCTCACAAGTAAAACCTATAATAACATTGTAATGAAAATAATTTAAAAAAAGAAAGGAGAATGTCAAATGAGGATGAGTAGTTTAAGTAAGAAAATTATTACAGGTGTTTTAGTAGGTAGCGTTGTATTATCACTTGGAGTTACAGCTTTAGCTGCGGATAATAATGAAGCTAGTACTTTAAGAGAGAGAGTCAAGTTTAGAAAAGAGTTTAAAAGGCCAAAGGATGAATTAATGATTGTGCTTGATAGATTAATAGAAGAAGGTACAATTACCGAAGAACAAAGCAACTCTATAAAGCAGTATATTGAGCAAAAGATAGAAGAGAAAAGACACTCAATTCCGCCAGCACTAAAGAAAGATTTATTAGGTGAATTAGTAGAGGAAGGAGTATTAACAGAGGATATAGTGGATGTAATAAGAAATGAGCACAGAGAATTAAGACATGAAAAAGTACAGGAAAGCTTAAATAATTTAGTAGAAGAAGAAGTAATTAGTGAAAATGATGTTGAAAATATCATAGACTTTATGGAGCAAAAAGCTGAAGAAAGAATGGAAGAATTGGATAAAATAAAGAATATGACTGAAGTACAGAGAAGAGAGTATTTTATGAAAAAAAGAGGAGAAAGAAAAAATATAATGAGTCAAATGATAGAAGAGGATATTATTACAGAAGAGCAAGCAGAAGAAATTAGGAAGGTTTTACCTAGACCTGAGCATCATAAGAGACCAATGGGACATTTTCGTAAAAATCGTAAAAAAGGACCTAGATTTTAAGTGATTTAAAAGGGCTGGATTATATCCAGCCCTCAATTATTATGATTATTTGCCTTCTTGGAGATTTAGAGTTTGCTCCCATATATTTAAAAATAAATCTTTATCATAATCAGGGATATTACCCAATCTCCATATAGAAATATTTTTTATACAAAAGAGTTTTGCAAGATTTACCTTTGTTAAAACACTACGTGTATCCTCATACCAAATGATATTTTGCTTATTAGATCCTTCATCAAAATACGTAAAGTATGGATTTTCAGATGCTTTATCATATTTCATTTCTAAACTATCCTGTGTTTCTTCGTTTAATAGTCTATCTTTTATTTGCTCATATGTAGGACTGAAAAATTCAATATTTCCTTTACTATCTTTTTGAATCTGTACTGCATCAAATGATAATTGAAGCATGATTTTGTTTTTGTCTTTTATACCAGTATTTTTATTAGTGATTTCCTTTAATGCATTATATACATCAAAGCCTTCATTATAGATATTTTCTATTGGTGTAAGAGGATTTTTTATATCATAAAAGTTTTCTTCTACATTAGATTTTATCAATTTTTCAACATCATTAACATAATAGTCGTGTGCCATTAAAATTACTTTATCAGCTATTTGTCCTATAGTTTTATAGTCATATCCTTTATAATAATACCCAGGTTGTACTGCTACATGTAGTTTTTTATGATTTTTATCAAGTTCCATTTTTAATTCATTTAAAAATGTATTAAAGTGATTAGCTAATTCTATATCTTTTATTTGTTCAAAATCTATAACTACACCGTCAAATGATATTGTTTTACTTTTATATTTAAGTTTATTTACACTTTTAACAATTTGAGATATTACATCTTTTCTTATTTCTGGACTTGTTATTATTCTTTCTACAAGACCAACATTATCTTCAGATTTATTCGATTGATTTGAAGCAAAAACCATCAAGTTTATAGAAACATTATTATCATTTGCAATTTCTATAACTTCTTCAAATCCATTTGGTAGATAAAAAGCGTTGTTTTTAGTTTTATCAGTTTTAAGTTGAACTTTTTGTTTTTCTTCATTAAATTCTAGACAACTCCATCCGTAGCTAACAGCATTAAAATCCTCAATTAAATCTCTTTGAGAATAAGAACGTATTGCATAAAAGCCATGCATTTCGTTTAAAGGCTCTTTAATTTTCTTGTACATATCTAGTATTATTTCTTGAATGTGATTTTCGGCAACTTTGTCTTTTAATGGATTTTCCAAATAAGTTATTTTATTTGTTAAAGTGTCAAATCCCATGGCTCTAATAAACATTAGTTCAACTTCTTCTTTGGTAATAAATTTACTACATTTTATATCTCTATCTATTGGTAATCCATGTTGTATTGCTATTTCAAGTGCTTTTTTTGTAGTGAGTTCTTCAGTTTTTTCATCAGTTTCTTCAGCTATATCCCATTCTAACATCTTTACTAAATTAGTTATGTATTCACCATTTGTAATTTTATTATATGTAGTTATTATTACTGTTCTAGTTTCACCATTCCAACCAACTTGTGCACCAAGACTGTCAGCAACAAAACGTGCAGGAACTAAAGTCCTGCCATCTATAATAGTGGCGGGGACATCTAACTCTATAATTTTATCATTTACCATTACATTAGTATTGTCAATTTGTAGGTTAATTGATATATCGCCCTTTGTTCCTATTACAGTTCTTGTTTCACCATCCCACTTTACTTTAGCACCTAAAGTTTCAAAAATAGCCCTTACTGGTACTAATGTTCTTCCATTAATAATAGTTGGAGGTACATCAAATTCTACTTCTTCTCCATCAATGGTTACTTTAATATCATTAGGTAGTTGAGCGTATATTGGTTTAATAATTAATAAATTAAGTATTATTAGTGCGGATAATAATGTTAGCAGCTTCTTCATGTTAACTCTCCTTTCAGATAATACTAATACATTTATTCTATAAGTATTTGTAAAACCCTTCAATGTACAAAAATGGAATTGATTTCGTTAGAAGAGAGAAAATGCTATAGGTTTTATTTAGGAAAACTATGGAAGAAATAAAGGGAATATAATTATTAATATAGAATATAAATGTTAGAAAAATAGAAAGCTTACAAATTATAGGATTCTGTAATAGAGAAAGGATAGTTTATATTCATTATCGAAAGGGGGCAGGTGGTGTATATACTATGGAAATGTTAATACCACTTATATATTTTTCATGGATTATTATATTAATTCTCATAATTGGTATTGCTAAAAATAAGGAAGAACAATATTTAAAGCAAACTTTTTTTCTCTAATAATACTTTCGGTTTTTGCAGCACTCATGTTTTTAGCAGATAATAGATACAAACTTTTCTCAATTAGTATATACGTAGGTGTGCTTTCGTTAATTGGGTACTTGTTTTCAGATATAAAAAGAAAGGAATAATGTTTGTATTCAGTTATATATAAAGTGTAAAATATATATTTTAGGAGGTTATAATGAACAGAATAATTAAGCATTTAGTTTTTGCCACAATAACATTTATTTTAATATCAACAGTAGTTTATTATTTCTTTTTTAAAAAACACAATGTCAATTATGAATACGGCTTTAAACCACAGATGGCACCTAACAGATTAATGACAGTAGAACAGATGAAAGAGGATTTAGATTATGTGGTAAATGTTCTGAGGGATGTTCATCCAAAAACATATAATGGATTTAGTAATGAACAAAATTTGGTGATTGAAAATGCATATAAAAAGATAAACAAGATAATGAAAGTAGGGGATTTTTATTTTGTTCTTAATGAAGTAATATGTTCTTTAAAAGATGCTCACACTATGATATTTATAGAACTTTCTAAAGATGATAGAATTATAGATTTACCGATAGTATGGCTTAATGATGGAATGTACATAAAAGAAGATACTGAACAATTAAAGAAAGGTGATAAGATATTATTTATTAGGCAAAAAAGTGAAGAAGATTTATTAAAAGAGCTAGAAAAAATAATACCTGCTGAAAATCAGCAATGGGTCAAGGTTAGAGGGAAATCTAATCTTATTAAGGAACCTTTCTTAAGATATTTAGGATTGATAGAGAACGATTATGTCAATGTAAAGATACAGAGAGATGAAAAAGAACTAGAAGTACAGCTTCCATTAATAAAAAATAAAAAGAGTAAACAAAACATGACTGAAGAATGGGTAAGTTATAGCGTAGATAAGGAAAATTCCCTTGGAGTTTTTAAATTGGATACATGCAACTATGATGAAAAGTATAAAACAACAGTGGCAAACTTTTTTAAAGAAGTTTCAAAATATAATATAAAGAACGTAGCAGTTGATGTAAGAAATAATTCAGGCGGAGATTCTAGGGTTGTAGACGAATTTCTAAGATACATTGATATCGATAATTATTTGAGCTTTTCAGGTGATATTAGATATTCTAAACAAGCCAGTGAACAAAGAGGATATTCAAGAAAAAGTGGATATAAATCATATCGTAAACAATTTATAAACAATAAAAAGGTTTTAAATAAAGAATTACTCTTTGATGGAAATGTATATATTATAACTTCACCTCGTACCTTTAGTTCAGCAAATTGGTTTGCTGTTATTATGAAGGATAATAATATTGGGAAGGTAATAGGTGAGCCTACAGGCAATCAACCTTCTAGCTATGGGGATGTACTACGGTTTCAAACTCATAATTCAGGTTTTGTTTTTCAAGTATCCCTTAAAAGATGGGTAAGACCAAATACAGATAATGACCCTGAAAACTGCTTACATCCTGATATTGAAGTTTATACTACTATAGAAGACATCATTAATGAAAGAGACCCACAGGTAGAAAAGTTAATAGAAATTATTAATGAGTAAATTAAAAAAAACAAAATCCGTAACTAACGTTACGGATTTTGTTTTTATTTAGCATTAAAATAAAGATAGAAAATACAAAGGAGGTAATCCCATGATAGAAAAAGTTTATAACTACAAAAATGCCGATGAAAGGATAATAGAAAAGATAGTAGATGATGATAATGTAGCTTTAAATCACATGGTACTTACAAAGGATACTGGACTTCCAGAGCATTATTCAAATTCAAATGTGTATATGATTATAGTTAGGGGTACAATGACTCTTCAACTAGATGAGCAGGAGCCAATAAAGTATTCAGTAGGTGATATAATTAATATTCCATACAAAACTAAAATGAATGTTAATAATTTTGATAATGCTACATTAGAGTTCTTTGTAATAAAAGCTCCAAATCCTAGAAATTACAGAGGTGAATAATATGGACTTTTTAACTTTAGCCCTTTGGATTGTAACTGGAATAGGTTTTATAATTTCTGTTATTAAGGATAAGAAAAAGACCTTTAAATCAATGAAGATGTCTAGAAATATGATGAAGAATATGATAGGACAGATAATAGGGATTATATTTCTTATTGGTTTGATTTTAACATTTATCCCACCCGAGATTATTAAAAACTATTTAGGCAAATCAAATGCTATAATTTCTACAGTAGTTTCTGCTATAGTAGGAAGTATAACATTAATACCAGCCTTTATAGCAATACCACTAGTAGGTTCGTTAGTTGATGCAGGGGCAAGTATAGTACCAGCAGCTGCATTTTTAACTACTTTAACAATGGTAGGATTTGTGACTTTTCCGTTAGAAAAGCAAGAGTTTGGCTTAAAATTTGCGTTAACAAGAAACAGTTTAAGCTTTATATTTGCTATTTTTATAGCACTTGTAATGGGGGTGCTTATGTAAAATGAACAAAGTAATTGGGATTATAAAGAAAAATAAGCTACTTTTTTCAGTAATATTGACATATATAATTTTGTTTATTGTTAAACCTGATAAAGGTATTGAATCTATAAAGAATAGTACCTATTATATTATAGAAATGATAGAGATTATGCCAGTTATATTTATATTGACATCATTAATCGAAGCATGGGTACCAAGAGAGGTTATAATAAACAACTTAGGAGAAAATTCAGGAATAAAAGGTGGAATATTTTCATTCATATTAGGCAGTTTTTCTGCTGGTCCTATATATGCAGCATTTCCTGTTAGTAAAACTTTATTAAGAAAAGGAGCAAGTGTATTTAATATAGTAATAATTTTAAGTGCATGGGCAGTAGTTAAAGTTCCTATGCTTATGAATGAAGCGAAATTCTTAGGTGTTAAATTTATGGGAATAAGATGGATATTAACTATTCTTTCAATACTTATAATGGCTTATTTAGTATCTCTTCTTGTTAAAAAGGATACTATACCAGCTAATAATAAAAATCAAAATAATGATTTAAGTGGTATAAAAGTAAAACAGAAGTATTGCATAGGATGTGGCCTTTGTGCAAGGATTGCACCTAATAACTTTGAAATGATAGAAGGAAAAGCGAAAGTTAAGAATAAAAATATAGATATTAATGATATTAAAGAAGTTAATGAAGCTATAGAAAAGTGTCCAGCTAAAGCTATAGGATAGATTTGAGGGTCAGGCCTGACCCTTTATTTATTATCCCGTCTTTAAATTTCTTATTCAGGCCTGACCCTTTATTTATTACCCTAATACTATTTTCACTATAAACAATACTACCATTACATACATCAGTAGTGATACGTCTTTAAATTTCTTATTTAATAGCTTTAATGCAACGTAGCTTGTCATACCGAAAACTATACCTTCTGAAATACTGTAAGTAAGTGGCATCATTATTATTGTTAAGAATGCAGGTATAGCCTCAGTGTAATTATCAAAGTCTATATCCTTTATTGGTGACATCATAAATAATCCTACTAATATAAGTGCTGGTGCTGTTGCAGCAGATGGTATCATCATAAAAAGTGGAGACAGGAATAAAGCAACTGTAAACATAAAGGCTGTAGATAATGCAGTAAGTCCAGTTCTGCCTCCATCTGCAACTCCTGCGGCACTTTCAACATAAGTTGTAACTGTGCTTGTACCAAAAAGAGCTCCTAGTGTAGTACCTATTGAGTCAGCAAAAAGGGCTTCTTTAGCCTTTGGTACATTCCCCTTTTCATCTAACATATTTGCCTTTGTTGCAACACCCACTAGAGTTCCAACCGTGTCGAACATATCTACAAATAAGAACGTAAATAGAACTATTAGCATTTTGGGTGAAAATATTTCTGTAAAATTAAGTTTAAATAGTATAGGTTTTAATGAAGGGGGAGTACTTACAAATTTTAATCCTTCTGGTAATTTGGTAACTCCCATAGGTATACCTATAACAGTTGTAGCTATTATACCTAATAATAATGCTCCTTTAGTTTTTCTTGCTAATAATAAACCAGTTATAATAAGACCTATTAATGCAAGTAATACAGGTGGTGATGTAACTTTACCTAACTCAACAGGAACTCCATCTAGTTTACCATCTCCTACATGAAACATACCTGTTTTTACTATTCCTGAATTATAAAGACCTAAGAAAGCTATAAACAGACCAATTCCTACAGAAACAGCTTTTTTTAAGTTTACAGGAATCGCATTTACAATAGCTTCTCTTATATTAAAAAATGTAAGAATGATAAATATGATTCCTTCAATAAAAACTGCTGTAAGGGCAGTTTCCCATGAGTATCCCATACCTAAAACTACTGTAAAAGCAAAGAAAGCATTTGGTCCCATAGCAGGAGCTAATGCAAAAGGAAGATTTGCATAAAGAGCCATAACTAATGTAGCAACTATTGAAGATAAAGCTGTTGCGGTAAATAATGCACTTGAATCCATTCCTGTAGCAGAAAGAATATTTGGATTAACTATTAAAATATAAGCCATAGTCATAAAAGTAGTTATACCAGCCATGATTTCAGTTTTCACATTTGTCTTATTTTGTTTTAATTTAAATATTTTTTCTAATGGCGATACATAATCGTTTAATTTTGTAAATTCCATTGCTTGTCCTCCTTTGTTGTAAATACAGCAGATAATACGAACGATATTTGTATTATCTTTTGTTTTGTTCGCACATTTAAAAATAATAATATATAAACAGGGGTTAGTCAATAGAAAAAACGAATTTTTTTAATGAAAAAATATATATATTATGGATTATTACGAATGATATTTAGTGACACATAGATTTAATTCGAATAAATGTATATTTCTTTATGTGTTAGAGCTAGAATAAATTTCGATATATCTATCTTGGAGTATCCTTATTCCTAAAAGTATAGACATGTTTTTTTCTATTTTTTTATTTTCTTTTATACCTAAAGGTTTATTAATACTTGAAGTTACATTGTTTATTGTATGAATGTTATTTTGGGTGATTTCACTATTTACTATTTCGCAATAAGGGAAATTATTATAATATTGTATATCTATTTTGTTTTTATTTTCAGAAGCGCATGTTAAATAAGTATTCTTTATACAGTTATTTTTCGAAAAGCTTAAATTATTTAAGTATTTAATTTCGGATGATGTAGATTTTATAGGTAGGTTAGGAGGTTGAATATTAAATACAATATTTGTAGTAAATTCAAATGGAATTTTTATAGTACAGTGCCTTGTAGAACCCTTTGCCCCTATTATGTTTGAAGGATGATATGAATAATAATCCATATGTTCTTTTAGAATACCTTTAATATAAACAACTTCTGTTCCTGGTATTAGCATACATTGTGTTATTAATAATTTATTATCTATATTTTTTATACTACTTACTTCATATGACAAATTTAGTGAAAAACTTAAATTGAATTGAGTTGAGAATTCAGCTAAAATTACAGGAACTTTTGCTTCTGTATATCCAGATATAGTTTCGATATCTACTGGATTATTTTCGCATTTTCCTAACACTTTACTATCGATTTTTAATTGTTTCTTATTTTTCACTTGTTAACACTCCTTTTCTATGTAATTTTAGTGAATGAAATTTATTCATATTTATATATTATGCTTTAGCTTAGCTTAGGTTCGTGTATATATAAAAATAAAAGCGGCATTTACGCCGCTTTTAAAACTATTACTATTCTTTACATCCACATATTTGACCTGTAGCTGGGTCGATTAAAACTTGTCGATTTTGCAATAACTTTAGTGTTAAGAATATAACCATTTTTTCTTCTATTTCATCAAAGTATTTTTCTTCAAATGGAGCATCAGAATCAATAGGAGTTCTGTTTAAATATTCATCATATTCAACAATTCTGCTACTTATTAATTCGCAGAAAGGTAGTTCATTGAAGTACTCTGTGCTTATTTTATTGAATTCTGATAAGTCACCAGACAATAGTTTATCTTTTTCTGCAAAACCATTAGGAAGTTCTTCTGTTTTAAAGAATTCAAATTCAGATTGAGTTGTTTCAATTATTGGTGCTGGGTTAGTACCATTGAAAGTTACATCAGTTGTACATTCGAATGGAATATCTACTGTACAATGTTTGATTTTACCGCATACACCATCACTGTTATAGCAATCTATAGTTGAGAAATCAATATTCTTTCTTACGAAACCTTTAATGAATAGTACATTAGTATCCTGTAATAATAGGCATTGAGTAATTTTTAGTCTTTTCTTAATATCTTTTATTTCAAGCGCCGGCCATGGAAGTTCGATATTTGCTGTTACATGGAACTTAACAGTAAGTTCTGATAAAACTACAGGTATTTTTGCAACTACACCAGTAGTTATTGGGTCTAGCTCAACAGGAGTGTTTTTACATATTCCAACTGTTCCGCCTTCAACATCAGCACAATAAGTTTGACCTTGGTTGTTATTATATTCAACATTAACTTGATTTACTTCACTTTTCACATTAGCATCCATATAGTGTCAACTCCTTATTTATTTTTTTGTGTCAAAACTCTGTTGTCCTAATTCCTAATACATAGTATTCAGAAGTATTGTTTTAGTGATATTTATAAAAAAATTTTTTTATAACTTAAAAAATACATACTAGTTAACTTAACAAAATGATAATAAAAAATTAGTGGAGAGTAGAATATTTTGTGTTAATATATTATAGAAGACAAAAAGAGGAAAATTATCTAAAAATTTAGGGGGCGAAATATTCTATGTATAAATTAGTGGCAATTGATATGGATGGGACTTTGCTAAATAAAGAGCATAAGATATCAAAGGAAAACTTTAAAGCCATCCAAGAGGCAATAGATGCAGGAGTTAAGGTGGTACTAGCTTCAGGACGTATATTTGGTGGATTACGTCCTTACCTAGAAGAGTTAAATTTAATAAATGATGATAACTATTGTGTATCTTGTGCAGGTGGATTAGTAGTAAATAATACTATGAGTAAAATAATTCAAAATTATAGTTTAGGTATGGAAGAGTTAAAATATATCTATAAATTAGCTAATGAACTCAACTTGAGTGTAAATGTATATACCAGAGATAAAATTGTAGCTTTTCAAGATGATGCCTTTAGTCAATTAGAATCGATAGCAAATCGTGTTCCGGTAGAAATAAAAGATTTTGATTCACTACAGGACATTGAAGCATATAAAGTTACAATTATAAATGATAGTGCAAAGGCATTAAAGAAAATAAAAGTGTTCTTTGAAGAATTTATTGATATAGATGAAAAATATTTAAAAAACGCTAAAATACTAGAAGAGAATGTGTTAGATACAGTTACAACTAGACTTTCTGATAAATACACTGTTGTAAAACCTTTTGAATTTACATTAGAAGTTATAAATAAAAATTGCAATAAGTGGACGGGAGTTAAAAGAATAGCTGACCAATTAGGTATTAAACAAGAAGAAATAATATGTATAGGGGATTCAGAAAATGATGAACATATGATAAGAAATGCAGGGCTAGGTGTAGCTATGGCAAATGGTTTTTCTAAAATGAAGAAGATAGCTGATTATGTGACATATACAAATGACCAGCATGGTGTGGCACATGTGATAAATAAGTTCATTTTAGAAAAAGACCTTGCTTATGCTGAATAATTATGGAACAAATTGGAAATTGAGTAAATTGAAGATATATGTTATAATAATAAAAAGGGAAGTTTATTATAAAATTTTACCTAACAATAATATTAATATACATTACAAAGGATATTACTATATAAACAGAATAAAATGTTTTACGATATGAAGCCAAGGGTTGTACTAATCCTTGGCTTTTTTAATAACTTACATATCACATTAAGGGATTAGGGGATAATCACACAAGCAACTCAAATTTAATAAAAGGAAAGGGGGCTTACTATGGGGATAAGATATCGTAATACAGAAACAAAAAGGTTAAATCGGGGGTATCAGCATCTACATTTTAGTAATATTCATCTATTTAAAGATGTTTATACTGGACAAGAATATTCTGAACCGAGTCTTATAATGAAGATGGCAAAAACTAAATATTTTGCACATTTACACAATTCATTTCCAGCAAACCATTAAATTTGTAAGTCAAGGGATAAGTTTCCCTTGATTTTTTGTTTGTAGTTAAGAATTTTTCATACACAAAAGGCTTTATATATGATATAATACACAGAGTTGCCATATATTGAGTTTTTTAATTAATACAATACAATATCTAGTAGGAAAAAGGAGGTAACCAATGAAAAAGACCTCAAAAAAGTTGAATAATGTAAATATAGTAATAGATGGAGTAGTTGGGGTTGGTAAATCTACACTATTGAGAATTTTAAAGGAGAGGGAAGGATTTACACCTTTATATGAACCAGTAATAGATAACCCTATTTTACATAAGTTTTATTCCAATATGGAGCGTTATGCATTTCCCCTTCAAGTACACTTTTTAAATAAAAAGTTTCGTTTTATAAAAGAGAGTAGAAAAATTAAAGGTAAAGTAGTAATGGATAGAAGTATATATGGAGATGCTATTTTCGCTAAGATGCATCTAGAAAATGGCAACATGTCTAAGACTGAGTATGAACTTTATTATGAATTATTTGATAATATGATGATGAATATAACCCCACCAACACTAGTAGTATATCTTGAAATTAGCGTTGATAAAGCTATAGAAAGAATTAAGCTTAGGGGAAGAGAATATGAAATGAATGTGGATAGAGCGTATTGGGAAAGATTGAATAAGCATTATACTCAATTATACAATGATTTTACTGAAGCTCCTATATTAAAGATTAATGTTGATAATATTGATTTTGAAAATAATAAAGAGCATCAGGATTATGTAGTTGGCCTTATAATGAATAAAATAGAAGAAATAAACAGGCTGGCAGGTTAAGAGAGGAGGAATTAAAATGGAAACTAATCAAAATAATATTTCATTAATTGTTGATGGAGTAGTAGGAGTTGGAAAATCAACTCTTATGCGAATATTAGAAGAGAAAAGGGGATATAAAGCTCTACCAGAGCCAGTAATAGACAATCCCTTGTTGGACAGGTTCTATGAAGATAGAAAGAGATACTCATTTCCATTACAGATTTTATTTTTAAATAGACGTTTTAAACATATAAAGGAAGCTTCAAAATTAAACAAGGTTGTAATGGATAGAAGTATATATACAGACATTATATTTGCCAAGCAGCTTAGAGATATAGGAGACATGGATAAAGAAGAGTACGATATATATTATGATTTATTACATAATATGCTTGAACACTGTGAGCCACCGACTTTAATGATATATCTTGAGATTAGTACTGATAATGCTATATCACGTATTAGAAAAAGAGGTAGAGATTTCGAACAACACGTAGAGAGAGATTATTGGGAAGAATTAAATAAAAACTATGATGATTTCTTTGAAAGCTACAATTACACAGAATTATTAAAGATAAATGTCGATGGTATAGATTTTGAAAATAATCCAGAACATCAAAAATATGTATTAAATCTTATTGATAATAAATTGAGAGAACTAGGAAAATTAGCAGGATAAAAAATCAAGGGTTAAGTAGCCCTTGATTTTTTTATTGTCTAGGAAAGTATAAAAAATTTTGATAAAATGAAGTGGGCGTAGCCCTGA
>NZ_ARZA01000081.1 GCF_000387765.1 Caldisalinibacter kiritimatiensis | reverse complement strand
TAGAAAAAATTGAAAAGCGATTAAGTGAAATAGAAAGTTATTTGAGAAGGTCAAGAAGACCGCCTTTCTTAAGACCCAGATAATACATTCTTAGTCGATGGATAATAAGTCCATCGACTACTTATATTTATCTAATGGTCACTTTATATTGGACAAGATAGGGGATATTTTATAATATTAGTAATGTATAATTTATAATTATTTAAGTAAATAGAAAAATATAAAAGATATAACTTAATAATACAAGAAAATTTGGAAAAAATACTAAAGATAGGAGGATAGAAATGAAAACCAAAGAGTTTTTAGAAAAAAAATTAAAACAAATTAATAATAAAGGATATAAACAATATAAAGGTATACATGGTAAATATGATTTTGGTAATTATATTCTTTTTATTGATTATGTTCAAGGAGACCCTTTTGCTAGTCCTAGTAGAGTAAGGGTTAGAATGCCATTAAATACTGCTAAAATCCCTAAAGAGCTATTCAATACTAAAGCAAAAAAAATAGCTGTAGAGGATTTCTTAACAAGAAGTTTTCATAGAGAGAGTAGAAGTTATAACAAACGTAGAGGAAGTGGAAAGAGCGGACTTATCCAGATAGATGTAGGCGGACAAGAAATGATAGAGAGGACATCGGCTGAAGTCAACGAAGGATATATTGAAGTTAGATTTGTTATTGGACTTCCAGCTAAGGGAAGAAGAGTATTAGGAATGCAAGCTATAGAAATGATATTTGAAGATATACCAAAAATAATTAATAATTCAATAGTTTATGATAATTTTAATAAGACTTTATTAATAGATTTTGTTAATACTATGGAAGACCAAGAATATTTGAGAGAGGAAATGAGAAAAAAGGGCCTTATTACTTTTGTAGCTAATGATTCAATCCTACCTAGAGAGAGTGGAATTAGCGATAGACCTATGAAAGGTAAAAAAGTAGTACCATTTGAGTCTCCAGAAGAATTAAAAGTTGAGTTTAACCTTCCTAATAAAGGACATATAAAAGGTATGGGAATACCACAAGGTGTAACCTTAATAGTAGGTGGAGGTTATCATGGCAAGTCAACTTTATTAAGAGCTATAGAAAGAGGGATTTATAATCATATACCTGGTGATGGAAGAGAATTCGTTCTAACTACAAGGTATGCAGTTAAAATAAGAGCCGAAGATGGACGAAATGTACATAAAGTAAATATCACTCCTTTTATAAACAATTTACCTTTTGGGGTTTCAACGGAGGAGTTTGAAACTGAAAATGCTAGTGGTAGTACATCACAAGCAGCTAATATAATGGAAGCTTTAGAAATTGGTACTAACCTTCTCTTATTAGATGAAGATACCAGTGCAACAAATTTTATGATTAGAGATGGAAGAATGCAAGCTTTAGTGTCAAAAGATAAAGAGCCTATAACTCCTTTTATAGACAGGGTAAAACAGCTATATAACGAAGAAAATGTTTCTACTATTTTAGTGATTGGAGGCTCTGGTGATTATTTTGATGTAGCAGACCATGTAATAATGATGGAAAATTATAAACCAATAGATGTAACAGGAAATGCTAAGAAAATTAGTAATGAATATAAAAGCTTAAGAAATAATGAAGGGAAAGATAACTTTGATATTCATATAGAAAGAATACCTTTAAAAAATAGTATGAAATTAAAAGGTAAAACAAAAGTAAAAACGAAAGGCTTACATAAAATTCTTTATGGAAAAAATACTATTGA
>NZ_ARZA01000080.1 GCF_000387765.1 Caldisalinibacter kiritimatiensis | reverse complement strand
AAAGCCGGTCCCAGTTCGGATTGTGGGCTGCAACTCGCCCACATGAAGCTGGAGTTGCTAGTAATCGCGAATCAGAATGTCGCGGTGAATGCGTTCCCGGGCCTTGTACACACCGCCCGTCACACCATGGGAGTTGGCAATACCCGAAGTCGTCGAGCTAACCTTTTGGAGGCAGACGCCGAAGGTAGGGCCAATGACTGGGGTGAAGTCGTAACAAGGTAGCCGTATCGGAAGGTGCGGCTGGATCACCTCCTTTCTAAGGAGAA
>NZ_ARZA01000079.1 GCF_000387765.1 Caldisalinibacter kiritimatiensis | reverse complement strand
AATACAAAATTTCATTACAACAGTTAATAATAATTATTATATAACTCTTTTGCAGTATGAGTTGATTGATTATGGGCAAAAAGAAAAGTTTAAAACCTTTCATATAAGTTTAAGTAAAAAAGATAATAAATATAAAGTGTATTCTACACAAAGTAGTATTTGTCCACAATTCGACCAATTAATAGATGCATATAAATTTTTTAATATTATTGAAGATATAGATATAAATGAAATTACAAAAAATAATAACTCACAATATTACTATATTTATACTACTGGAAAATATGAAATAGATGCAACAAATTCAATTAAAAGATATATTATCGAAAACAATAAAATAAAAAAAATAGATCGCAAAGATAATGTTAAGGGATATTATATTGATATAATAGATGATAAA
>NZ_ARZA01000078.1 GCF_000387765.1 Caldisalinibacter kiritimatiensis | reverse complement strand
GAGTATTTAACGTATGCCCATAAAGGTAGGAAATGTAGTTGAGGGCACTGTGACTGGTATTACTAATTTTGGTGCATTTGTTCAGCTACAAGAAGGACAGACAGGACTAGTTCATATTTCAGAGATATCAAAGGACTATGTTAGCAAAGTTAGTGACTATCTTAAAAAGGACCAAAAAGTTAAGGTTAAAATTATTGGTATCGATAAGAAAGGAAAGATTAGTTTATCTATTAAGCAAGCGTCACCTAAAAAAAGCAGTAATCAGCCAATTGAGATTGACTGGAGCAAAAAAAGAAGGACTCAAAGGAATATGTCATTCGAAGAGAAAATTAATAGATTTTTAAAAGATAGTAATGAAAGACAAGAGCAACTTAAAAATAGAGGCAACAAAAAAAATAATGCTTTTCGTGGACGATAAAATCTAAAGATTTTATTTATGCTTTCATTGAAAATTTTTTATAAAAGCAAAAAAGTTTTAGACAAATTTATAAATAAAACCTTAAAGTTAATCTTTAAGGTTTTATTTATTTTTTGCATATAGAAATTAGCTAATTTTCAACGATTATGCAAAATAATAATTTATGTTAAAGGACTTAGTTAATATTAAATTGACATAAAAAGGCAAAATTAATTTATTAACCTGAAAAGAATTACTTAACGCAGTTATTATCTAGGTTAGACAATAGCTTTGAGCTAACCAACATAATTATACATAAGATATTGTTTAACTTATATAGTAAATTAGTAATATAAAAATCATGTCGAGGGCAGAAAGAAAGAGGATTAGAAGCTTGAATATTACCAAAAAACTCTTTGTCTTACAGCTTTAAGTATTAAATTTTAAATAGATAAAACTAAAAAATACTAATAATAACATGTATAATGTCTAAATTTTATTTTGGGCTAACAACTATTCTTGACAAAAAATTATTTTCAAATTTGATACAATGACCCCAACAAAAGATAGGGGTGGGGTTAAATGATAAACAAAATGGAATTACTTTCTACGAAAGCTCAAAAGAATAGACAAGGATTATTTAATCAAGTTAAAAAACAACTTTTTAATGTTTCTTTTAATGATGTAGTCATTTATTTAATGGCTTTGTTTATATCTAGAGCTAGTATCATGGATGGTCTAACACCTTTTGGAATAGCATTAGCTGCTGTATATTTATATAAGTATGGACATGCATTTTGGATTAGTATAATTTGCTCCCTAGGAATAATTAGTTATCAAGGTACTAATAGTTATCAGTATATTCTAATATATTTAACATTATTACTTGTTTATGGAATTTTAAATAAAAAAATTAAATTCACAACATTTAAGATGGCTTTGATGTCTTCTGTAATTACAGTAACATTGAAAAGTGTAATTGTTATGGCAAGTGATTACTATTTTTATAATATAGTTATGGCTGTTTTTGAAGGACTGATTGTTTTCAGTTTAACCTATATATTTAATTACAGTATAGATATTATTGATGGTAACTATGATAGGCCATATACAAGTGAGGAGCTTATATGTGGAGCAATAATGTTAGCGTTAGTGGTATCAGGTTTTAATTCTATTAACATATTAGGAATCTCTTTAAGTAATGTAGTAGCTGTATTATTAGTTGTATTATTTGCATATATAAAAGGGCCTACTATGGGAGCTACCGTTGGAGTAACCATTGGAATAGTTACTTCAATGTCAACACCCGATATGCCTTTAGTTATTTCGGTATATGGCTTTGCAGGGCTATTAGCAGGGTTATTCAAAGAATTAGGAAGATTAGGAAGCAGTATAGGATTTATTATGGGTATAAGCATAATGGCTTTTTATATAGATGGATTTACTGAGTCTATAGTCCAATTACAAGAAACAGCTGTAGGAATTGGTATTTTTATTATAGTTTTAACCATAATACAGAGAACTAGATATAAAAATATACTTTTAAAATTAGGGAATGTAAGTGTACTACAGAATTCTTATAAAGATAGAATTAAAGATATTACTTATAAAAGATTAGATGAATTTTCAAAGGTTTTTGAAGAATTAGCAACTACTTTTGAAAGAGTATCAGATAAAGAAAAAATAGTAGAGCAAAAGGATATATCAAAATTTATAGATAATATAGTGAATGATACATGTAAAAAATGTCCAATGTATAAATTCTGTTGGGTTAATGACTTTTATACAACATATAATTCTATGTTTGAAGTTTTAACAATATTAGAGCTAGAGGGAGACATTACTGAAGAAGAATTTTCTAAAATATTCAATAACAGATGTATAAAAGAAAAAGAGGTAATACAAAAGGCAAAATATTTATTTGATATGTACAAAGTGAATTACAAATGGGAAAATAAATTATTAGAAAGCAGACAATTAGTAGCAGAACAGCTTCAAGGTGTATCAAAAATAATAAAAGATTTAGCAAAAGAAGTACAACAAAATGTAATTTTTAAAGAAAAAGTAGAAATAGAAATATATTCGCAATTAAGAAAAAATGGCATAAACGTAAAGGAAGTAATAGTTACAGAATCTTTAAAAGATAATTTTGAAATAATTCTAGAAGTGAAGGCTTCAAATTATAATGAAAATATTGTAGATAGGGTTATACCAATAGTATCAAATACAGTGGGATTTGAAGTAGTTAAGGACAAGTTTTACAGTAATAATTTTGATAACAAAAAAAGAATTAAGTTCAAATTAATAAAAGCAAATAGATTTGGTGCAATAACAAAGGTTTGCAAAGTTGATGAGTCCTTCAATTACATATCAGGAGATAGTTATACATTTGGAGAAAGTAATAATAGCTACTATGTAGCGTTGAGTGATGGGATGGGAGTAGGACAAAAGGCAAACCAAGAAAGTGATATAACTATTTCATTACTAGAAAAGTTTTTAGAGGCAGGCTTTGATAGAGAGCTGGCATTAAAAACTATAAATTCAATGCTGGTTCTTAAGTCAGATGATGAAATGTTGTCTACTATTGATATGGCAATGATAGATTTGTTTAACGGGGAATCAAAGTTTATAAAGACAGGGGCAGCACCTACTTTTATTAAAAAGAAAGATAGAGTGGAAATAGTAAATTCAAATACGTTACCTCTTGGTATATTAAAAGATGTAGATTTTAAAGTGTATGAGCATCAGCTAGAAGATGGAGACTTAGTAATAATGATGTCAGACGGAGTATTAGATGCAAACAGAGAATTAGAAGACAAAGAGACTTGGATGGAAGAAATAATTGAAGAAATAAATGGCTTCAATCCACAGTCAGTAGCGCAACAAATTATAGAGAAATCTAAAGAAGTATGTGGTGGAGTTGCTAAAGACGATATGACTGTACTTGTGACAAAAGTATGGAAGAGAAGGAAAAACTAAAACGATTAACAATAACTTATTTGTTATTAGTAGGACTGGAAGTGTCCAGTCCTATATTTTTTAGTGCTTAAAGTATCATGTATATCTCCTAATAATATGGCAATAATTACTAAAGACAAGGCTAGTAAAATTAGGAGGTATAAAAGTGGAAAAAACAATTAAGTTTAGACAAGTTATTTTGGTTACTGATGGACAGTCGAATGTAGGATGTGACCCAGTTGAAGTGGCTAGACAAGCTAATAACGAAGGAATAATAGTAAATACAATAGGTATAGTAAATGACAGACAAAACGAAGAGCCTTTGCTAGAAATACAAAGGATAGCTGGTGAAGGTGGAGGGGTTTGGGAATTAACTGATATCAATAATTTATCTAGAACCATGGAAATGGTAACTCAAAAATCTGTATATAAAACAATTGAAGAAACAGTAAATAAAGAATTAAAACAGATTTTAGGGGAGGATATTGAGAATATACATCCTGACTCGAGGAAGAAAATAATAGATATAATAGACAAATTAGGAGAAGAAGCAAATATTAGATGCTGTATAGTACTTGATAGTAGTGGAAGTATGTCTAAGAAAATAAATATTGCTAAAAACAGCATATTAAATTTATTAAGGGTTTTAAAAGGTAGAAAGGGAAAAACTGAAATAGCTGTTATAGCTTATCCAGGAAAAAAAGATCAAATATATCAAATTATATCAGGGCTTACGGAAGACATTAATGAATTAGAAAGAAAGCTTTCAAAAATAGAGGTAGGAGGTATGACCCCGACGGGATTAGCATTGAAAAAGGCTATAGAAATTTTAATAGGAGTCAAGCAAGAAGAAATTGTAGAAAGCAACATTGTATAAGGTTTATAGTTTTATGCTATAAACCTTATTTTTAAGAAGGGGAGAGCTATGATAGGCAAGGTGATTACTGGGAAGTGGAACAATAATAAATATAAGGTATTAAAAGAGATAGGTAGAGGTAGCATAGGAGTAGTATACAAAGTAACAGATGACAATGGAAATGTTAAAGCCTTAAAAATAAGCAAAGATTTTAGCTCTATTACTAGGGAATATAATAACATAAAGAGATTAAAAGGGTATAAGTTTGTACCTAGAGTATATGAATTAGACGATTATAAAGAAGGAAATAATACTTTTAATTTTTTTGTAATGGAATACATATATGGAGATGATTTAAAAGCTTTTATTAAAAAACATAACTTTAATGAAAAAGATGTATTAGGAATTGGAATTATTTTATTAGATATTTTACAAAAAGCTTATAAAGAAGGATGCTTGTATGGGGATTTAAAATTAGAAAATATCTTAATAGATAAAAAAAATAGTAGAGTAATGCTAGTTGATTTCGGAGGTTTAATAGATAAAGACAAATGTTTAAAGGAATATACCCCAACATATAACCCTACATCCTGGGATATTAAATCAGATATAGATAAACAAGCTACTATTATATTTAGTATTTCAATGCTAATGACTAGTATGATTTTAAAAAAGGAGTTTAGTCCATTTAAATATACTCTAAAAGATGTAATCTCTATAGTAAAAGCTTTAAAAGTCAATGAAAAATTAAAAAAGACAATAATAAAAGGGCTAAATGTAAAATATAAAAGCATAAGAGTATTTAAAAATGACTTAAAAATGGTATTAGATTGTTTAAAATCAAATAAAAATACAAGAGCACATTTCATTGATGCAGTAGACATTTTTCTTATATCTAGTATTTGTTTTTTTGTTTTTGTAATAGTTATAGTTTTTACTAGAGTTTAAATTAATGTTAAAGGTAAATATTTATAAAAGGAAAATAATCATGAATGTAGAAAATAATATTATTAAACAAATATATTTGAAAATTTAGAATCTAGAATGTAAAATAAAAATCAGATAATAAAGTATAAAGTTTAAGTAATTATGTTAAGGGTATGATTAAAAATATGACGTAAAAATAAGGATACAGGTGATAAAATGAAAGAAAAAGTAGTACATACGATAAAAAAATATAACCTAATTGAAAAAGTAGATAATGTATTATTAGGTTTATCAGGAGGACCAGATTCTTTGGCCCTTTTCTATATATTAAAGGATTTACAACAAGAAATAGAGTTTAAATTACATGTAGCACATGTTAATCATAAAGTAAGAGGAAAAGAAGCAGACGAAGACGAGAAATTTGTGAGGGATATATGTAATAGATATAAAGTACCGTTTTACTCTAAATCTGTAGATATGAAAGGATATGCTAAAAAGAAAAAATTATCAGAAGAAGAGGCAGGAAGAGAAATAAGATATAACTTTTTTTATGAAATAATTAACAAATTAGGTGGAGGAAAAATCGCAGTAGCCCACAATAAAGATGACCAAGGTGAAACACTTATTATGAGAGTATTAAGGGGCACTGGTATAGACGGTCTTGTAGGAATGGATTATATAAACGGAAATATAATAAGACCATTGTTGGATGTGACTAGAGAAGAAATAGAAAAGTTTTGTGAAGAAAATAATATAAAGCCAAGAATAGATAAAACCAACTTAAAGCCTATATATGGAAGAAACAAAATAAGGTTAGAGTTAATTCCATACATACAGGAAAACTTTAATGAAGGAATTATAGATACTCTTTTCAGAATGTCTAGGGTAATAAAGATGGATAGTAAATTCTTAAATGACTATTCTTATGGAGAATTTAAAAAAATTGTTATTGAGGAGAGTAATAATAAAGTTGTAGCTGACTTAAACAAGTTAGTTGATATGCATAAAAGCATAAAGGCTAGAGTTATAAGATTATGTATTGAAAAAATAAACAAAGATTTAAAGGGTATAGAAGAAAAGCATGTTAGTCAAGTTATTGAGTTGATAGATAAAGGAATCACTGGGAAGAGGGTAAACATATCTAACAATATTAACGTTAGTATAAGTTATGATAAAGTGGTCTTTATAAAGCAAAGAAGTCAAAAAAATAAAAAACAAGGCTTTAAATATAAATTAAATATATACGATAAAACTTATATACCAGAATTAAATGCTGTAATTAATTCAAAGATTATAGATAAAAAAGAATTAGAAATTTACGCTAACAAAAACAGAAAATATTTTAACTATGATAATATAAAAGGAGATTTATATGTAAAGACCAGAGAGCCTGGAGACAGATTTATTCCATTAGGAATGAAAGGAAGTAAAAAAATAAAGGACTTTTTTATAGACCAAAAAGTACCAAGGGAAAAAAGAGATATAATTCCTATAGTCGAAGATGAGGCGCATATTCTTTGGATTATAGGTTATAGAATAAGTGAGTTATATAAAATAACTGATAATACTGATAAAGTCTTAATGTTAGAGTATAAAAAACTAGAGGAGGAATAATATGGAACAAAATATTAAACAAGTCTTAATTACAGAGGAGGAACTACAAAATAAAATAAAAGAATTAGGAGAGCAAATAACAGAAGATTATAAAGGAAAAGATTTAATTTTAATATGCGTTTTAAAAGGAGCAGTAATGTTCATGGCTGATTTAGCAAAAAACATAGATTTACCACTAACAATGGACTTTATGGCGGTATCAAGTTATGGAAGCTCTACAGAATCATCGGGAGTAGTTAAGATAATTAAAGACTTAGATACAAGTATAGAAGGTAAAGAGGTTTTAATAGTCGAAGATATAATAGATACAGGATTAACTTTAAGCTATCTATTAGAAAATCTTAAATCTAGAGGACCAAAAAGTGTTAAGATTTGTACATTATTAGATAAACCAGAGAGACGTAAAGCTGATATAAAATATGATTACAAAGGTTTTACAGTACCAGATGAGTTTGTAGTTGGATATGGACTAGATTTTGATGAAAAATATAGAAACTTACCATACATCTGTGTATTAAAAGAAGAAGTGTATAGTAAATAGGTTTGTTTGATTTGGCATTATTGTTTTTTAAAAACTATTATGTTAAAATAATAGAATATGAGACTTTTTATTACATTTATTTAATTTAAATTTACGAAATAGTTGACATAATAATAGTTCATTATATTAAACTTACTATTATAAAATTTGAATAATCAATTAAAAATTTAGTATAGTTTTGTAATGAATTTAAATGCAAGAAATGTACTTGTATACGCTGCAAATAAATACAATTGCACAACTTTATACGGAGTGGAAGGAGGACTATAGTTGAGAAGATTTTTTAGAAGCATAAGCTTTTATCTGCTTGTATTCATAGTTATTTTGCTCGTTGTAAATATTGCATCAAGACCGAGTGAGCAACCTGCAAAAATTGATTACACTCAATTAGTAAACGAATTAAAAAACAAAAACATTAAGAGTATTACTTTTGTAGAACATGAAGTAAGAGGGAAATTCAGAGACGATACATCTTTTACCTCTTATATTCCTGAGATAATAGAAGATAATTCTACTTTCAATAAATATTTAAATGAACAAATCATAAAAAATGAGATAATAGTAGTAGGAGAACCAGAACCGGAAACTCCATGGTTTTTACAAGCTCTACCTACTATATTTATGATTTTAATATTTGTAGTTTTTTGGTTTGTATTTATGCAACAGTCACAAGGTGGCGGAAGTCGAGTAATGTCTTTCGGTAAGAGTAGAGCTAAAATGCATAAAGAGGATGAAGGTAAGAAAGTTACATTTGACGATGTAGCTGGTTTAGATGAAGAAAAAGAAGAGCTAAAAGAGATTGTAGACTTCTTAAAAAGCCCAAGAAAATATATTGAGCTAGGTGCTAGAATTCCAAAAGGTATCCTTATGGTAGGCCCTCCTGGTACAGGTAAGACATATCTTTCAAAGGCAGTAGCAGGAGAAGCAGGAGTACCTTTCTTCAGCATAAGTGGTTCAGACTTTGTTGAGATGTTTGTTGGTGTTGGTGCTTCAAGGGTAAGGGATTTATTTGAACAAGCTAAAAAGAATTCACCTTGTATAGTATTCATAGATGAGATAGATGCAGTAGGTAGAAGAAGAGGCGCAGGTCTAGGTGGAGGTCATGACGAAAGAGAGCAAACTCTAAATCAATTACTAGTCGAAATGGACGGTTTCGGCATTAATGAAGGAATAATAATAATAGCTGCAACAAATAGACCTGATATACTAGACCCAGCACTATTAAGGCCAGGTAGATTTGATAGACAGATACAAGTAGGAGTTCCTGACATAAAAGGAAGAGAAGCAATATTAGAAATTCATACAAAAGGAAAGCCATTAGATGATGATGTAGACCTTAAAGTAATAGCAAGAAGAACGCCAGGATTTACGCCAGCAGATTTAGAAAACTTATTAAATGAGGCAGCATTATTAACAGCAAGAAAAAACCTTAAAAAGATTCCAATGGATTTAGTTGAAGAAGCTATAACTAAAGTAATAGCAGGACCAGAGAAGAAAAGTAGAGTTATAAGTGAAAAAGAAAGAAAGCTTACGGCATACCACGAAGCCGGTCATGCAGTAGTAGCTAGATTATTACCAAATACAGACCCTGTTCATATGATAACTATAATACCAAGGGGTAGAGCAGGCGGATTCACTATGATACTTCCAAAAGAAGATAAATACTATATGTCAAGAACTGAAATGGAAGAAAATCTTGTACACCTATTAGGTGGAAGAGTAGCAGAAAAGCTTGTGTTAGACGATATAAGTACAGGAGCTTCAAATGATATAGAAAGGGCTACTAAAATAGCAAGACAAATGGTTACTAAATATGGTATGAGTGAAAAACTAGGGCCTATGGCATATGGTACAGACGAAGACGAAGTGTTTATTGGTAGAGATTTAGGAAGAAGTAGAAATTACAGTGAAGAAGTTGCAGCAGCAATAGATAAAGAAATGAGAGCAATTATAGACAAAGCTTATGACACAGCAGAGGAGCTTTTAAAACAAAATATCGATAAACTTCATAAAGTGGCAGAAGCACTACTTGAAAAAGAAACTTTAAATGCAGATGAATTTGAAGAAATATTCCAGAATGCATAATAGTCAGTCCTATTGGGCTGGCTTTTTGTTATGTTAATAGCAAAAAGCCAGTAGCCTAACTTATTCTAATATAGTTATAGTAGTTAAAGTGACCTGAAAGCTAGACTTAGAACCTACTAACTACTAACAACGAGCTACTAACTAGCAAATCGACGAAGTTGTTTTTGTTTATATTCGTTATTTATCAGACAAATTTGTGTTATAATAATTATTGAGTAAAATCTTCCAAATATATAGAATTTCATAGTTCAGAAAATTTCTAATTTCCTAATAATAAAAATAGAAAGGATGGTTAACATGGAATTTAATTTAAAAGAAGGTATGGAAGCAACTGTAGAAAAAACAGTAACTAAAGACGATACAGCAGCAAAATTTGGCAGTGGAGATATTGATGTATACGCTACACCTATGATGGTTGGTCTTATGGAAAATGCAGCGTTAAATGCTGTTGATAAGGAGTTACCAGATGGATATGCAACAGTAGGGATTCATGTAGATATCAAACATTTAGCAGCTACTCCAGTAGGAATGAAAGTTACAGCTAAGGCTAAATTAGAAAAGATTGATGGTAAAAAATTATATTTTAAAGTAGAAGCTCATGATGAAAAGAAAAAAATAGGTGAAGGAAATCACACTAGATACATAATAAATAAAGAGAAGTTTTTCAGTAATATAAAGTAGTAAATGAGTATAAAAAAATTACAAGTTTGTCTATAGCATAAAAACCAAAAAAGGGAGAGTGGGGGATAAGAAAATGAAAACAGATATTCAAATAGCACAAGAGGCTAATATGCTGCCTATTACAGAAATAGGTGCACAATTAAATATAGATAAATCAGAATTAGAGTTATATGGAAATTATAAAGCCAAGATTTCATTAAAGTTTTGGGATAAAATAAAGGATAATAAAGATGGCAAACTGATTTTAGTAACTGCTATAAATCCTACATCTGCTGGAGAAGGAAAAACTACTACTAATGTGGGTTTAAGTATGGCATTAAACAAAATAGGCAAAAAAGCAATAACTACTCTAAGGGAACCTTCATTAGGGCCTAGCTTTGGAATAAAAGGTGGAGCAGCAGGTGGAGGATATGCTCAAGTAGTACCTATGGAAGATATAAACCTACACTTTACTGGGGATATACATGCAATAACAACTGCCCATAATCTTTTATCAGCTCTTTTAGATAATCATATACATAAAGGCAATGAGTTAAATATAGACCCTAGACGAATCGTGTGGAAAAGGGTTTTAGATATGAATGATAGAGCTCTTAGAAACATTGTAGTAGGCTTAGGAGGTAGGAATAACGGAGTCCCAAGAGAGGACGGCTTTGATATAACAGTAGCTTCTGAGATAATGGCAATTTTATGTCTTGCAGACGACTTAGAGGATTTAAAGGATAGATTAGGCAAAATGATAGTTGCATATACATATGACAATGAGCCGATAACAGCTGATGACCTAAATGCCACAGGAGCACTTACTATATTATTAAAAGATGCAATTAAACCAAATTTAGTTCAGACACTAGAAAACACACCAGCTATTATTCATGGAGGACCTTTTGCTAATATTGCCCATGGTTGTAATAGTATAATGGCTACAAAGTATGGACTTAAACTTGCAGATTATGTAGTAACAGAAGCAGGATTTGGTGCAGATTTAGGTGCAGAAAAGTTCTTTAACATAAAGTGTAGAGCAGGAAACTTAAAGCCTGATGCAGCAGTTATAGTGGCAACAGTTAGAGCTTTAAAGAAACATGGTGGAGTATCAAATGAAGAGTTAGATAAAGAGAACTTAACTGCACTGAATGAAGGATTTGCAAATCTTGAAAAGCATATAGAGAACATATCTAAATTTGGAGTACCATCAGTTGTAGCTATTAATAGATTCCCTACTGACACAGAAAATGAGCTACAATTAATTGCTGATAAATGCAAACAAATCGGAATTGACGTAGTACTATCAGAAGTATGGGCAAAAGGTGGCGATGGTGGTGTTGAATTAGCTGAAAAAGTTGTGGAGTTATGTGAAAACAAAGAATCAAAGTTTTCATGCCTTTATAATGAAAATGATTCTGTAGAAGGCAAAATACAAACAATTGCTAAAGATATATATGGAGCAGAAGGTGTTGAATTTACTAAAAATGCAAAGAAAAAAATAAGTAAATATGAAAAATTAGGCTTTTCTGATTTACCTATATGCATGGCTAAAACACAATATTCTCTTTCAGATGACCCAAAACTTATAGGTAGACCAGAAGGATTTAAAATTACAGTTAGGGATTTAAGTGTATCTGCAGGAGCAGGTTTTATAGTAGCTTTAACAGGTAATATTATGACTATGCCAGGGCTTCCTAAAGTACCTGCAGCTAATAACATGGATATAGATGAAAAGGGAAATATTGAAGGATTGTTTTAGTATAGATAAGCTGTCATCTAGTATACATAGGTGGCAGCTTCCCTGTATATTAAATTAAAAATTTTATTTTAAACAGATAATTTTAATAATTAAGTGTCGATAAAACGACATAAAAATAACATATAACAAAAAATTTCCCGGGAAATGAGTGTTTATGTCAACTTTTAAAATAAGAGAATTTAAAGAAAATATTAAAAAATATTAACAATCTGACGACAGAATCTTCTGTAAATTAGACTATAACTGTATTTGACTATAATATTGTGTATATTGAAATTTAAAATTCAAAATTATAAAAAATTGAAATAAATATTGCAAAATAAATTATAATGTAATAGTCTATACTTGTATAAGATTATATATTGGTTTATTGTTTTTATCAAATGAAAACATTTTCACACCTTAATTGGAATCTATACTTTTTCAACAAAAATAAGGAGGTTCAAAATGTTTGATAAAGAAAAAGTTTCTCAGGTAAAAGAAGCTAAGAAAAACTGGGAAGATACAACATTATCAAAAACTATCTCAAGATTTCCAGAAAGAAAAGAAAACTTTAAAACAACTTCAGAAATCGAGGTTAAAAGACTATATACACCAGAGGACGTAGAAGACATTGATTATAACGAAGAACTAGGTTTTCCAGGTCAGTATCCATATACTAGAGGAGTCCAACCTACAATGTATAGAGGTAGACTTTGGACTATGAGACAGTATGCTGGTTTTGCTACGGCAGAAGAATCAAACAAAAGATATAAGTACTTATTAGAACAAGGACAGACAGGTTTAAGTGTTGCTTTTGACTTACCAACACAAATTGGATATGATTCAGACCATGAATTAGCTCAAGGAGAAGTAGGTAAAGTTGGAGTTGCCATTGATTCATTAAAGGATATGGAAATATTATTTGATGGTATACCTTTAGATAAAGTTAGTACTTCTATGACTATAAATGCTCCTGCTTCAGTATTACTAGCAATGTATATAGCAGTAGCTGAAAAACAAGGAGTATCACCAGATAAATTAAGAGGTACTATTCAAAATGATATATTAAAGGAATATATAGCAAGGGGAACATACATATTCCCACCTGAAGAATCAATGAGATTAATAACTGATATATTTGAATATTGTTCGGAAAATGTGCCAAAATGGAATACAATCAGTATTAGTGGATATCACATAAGAGAAGCAGGTTCTTCGGCTGTACAAGAGGTTGCATTTACTTTAGCTGACGGTATAGCATATGTAGAAGCTGCTTTAGAAGCCGGTCTTGATGTTGACGCTTTTGCTCCTAGATTATCATTCTTCTTTAATGCTCATAATAATTTACTTGAAGAGGTTGCTAAGTTTAGAGCAGCTAGAAGACTATGGGCAAAAATCATGAAAGAAAGATTTAACGCTAAGAGTGAAAAGTCTATGAGACTTAAGTTCCATACACAAACTGCAGGTTCAACATTAACAGCACAGCAACCAGACAATAATATTATTAGAGTTACTATTCAAACTTTAGCTGCAGTGTTAGGTGGTACACAATCACTTCACACTAACTCAAGAGACGAAGCATTAGCCCTTCCAACAGAAGAATCAGTAAGGATAGCATTGAGAACTCAGCAGATAGTGGCACATGAAAGTGGTGTAGCAGATACAATTGACCCATTAGCAGGTTCATATTACATTGAAAGTTTAACTAAGCAGATTGAAGAAGAAGCAATGAAATATATTGACAAGATAGATGAATTAGGAGGAGCACCTAAAGCAATAGAAAAAGGATATATCCAAAGAGAAATCCAAGAAAGTGCTTATAAATATCAAAAAGAGGTTGAAAGTGGTAAGCAAATAGTAGTTGGAGTTAACAAGTTCCAAATAGAAGAAGAACCTCACAAAGATATATTAAAAGTTGACCCAGCAGTTGGAGAATTACAGCAGAAGAAATTAGAGCAGCTTAAAGCTGAGAGAGACAACGAAAAAGTTAAAGAAACATTAGAAGCTTTAAGAAAAGCTGCAGAGGGAACAGAAAATACTATGCCATATATCTTAGAAGCTGTAAAGGCATACGCTACATTAGGAGAAATATGTGGTGTATTAAGAGATGTATTTGGAGAATATCAACAGTCAGTAATACTTTAATTTCAGTCTATACAGAAGAAAATAAATGAGTGTTAATATAGAGTTAAGGAGGTAAAATAAATGAATAGACCTATCAGAGTTTTAGTAGCAAAGCCTGGTCTTGATGGACATGATAGAGGAGCCAAAGTTATTGCGAGAGCTCTTAGAGATGCAGGAATGGAAGTAATATATACAGGATTAAGGCAAACACCTAAGCAAATAGTAGCAGCTGCAATTCAAGAAGACGTTGATGCAGTTGCTATGAGTATTTTATCTGGAGCACATAATCATTTGTTTCCTAAAGTAGTAGACCTTTTAAGAGAGCAAAATGTAGATGATGTATTAATTATAGGCGGAGGGGTTATTCCTGAAGATGATATACCTGGATTAAAAGAAGCGGGAATTCAAGAAGTATTCACACCAGGTACACCTACTTCAGAAGTTATAGAATTTATTAAGAATAATGTAAAGAGAAAGTAGTAGCTTTTGCATAATAGGTGGTGCTTATTTTGGAAGAACTAGCCAAAAGGTTATTAAATGGAGATAAGAGGGCTTGTGCCCGTCTTATCTCCAAACTTGAGAATAATGAACCAGAAGCAATACAGATTATAAAAGAACTGCATAAGTATACAGGAAAGGCCCATGTGATAGGTATAACTGGTCCACCAGGTGGAGGAAAAAGCACTTTAACAGATAAATTAGTTAAAGAATTGAGAAAGAAAGATAAAAAATTAGGAGTCATTGCTGTAGACCCTACTAGTCCCTTTACAGGAGGCTCTATTTTAGGTGATAGGATAAGAATGAGCGATTTGTCTACTGACCCAGGTGTATTCATTAGAAGCATGGGTACAAGAGGACATCTAGGCGGTATTTCAAAGGCTACACAGGGTGCTATAAAGCTTCTAGACATTTATGGTGCTGATTATATATTTATTGAAACTGTAGGAGTAGGGCAGTCTGAAATAGATATAGTAAAAACTACCGATACAGTAGTTATGGTTATGGTTCCTGGGTTAGGTGACGATATCCAAGCAATAAAGGCAGGAGTAATGGAGATAGCTGACGTTTTTGCAGTGAACAAAAGTGATTTAGATGGAGCTTCAAAGACTGCATTAGAAATAGAAATGATGTTGGACTTTAATGACAATAAAGAGTGGAGACCTCCAGTAATACAAGTGTCAAGCTTGAAAAGAGAAGGTATTGATAAATTATTAAATTCAATAATTGAACATAAAAATGAAATGGAACAAAGAGGAGAATTAAGAGCGAGAAGAGAAAGAAATGCCAAATTAGAAGTACTTAATCTAGTAGAAGAAAAGCTAATGAATATGGTTATGGATGTAACTGATAAAGAATATACACTTAAGCAAATAGCTAAGGATATAGTAGAAAAGAAACTAGACCCCTATACAGCTAGAGATACTATAATTGAAAAGATAACTAAATGATAAAAACGTGCTAAAAGATGTGAAAGTAAACGTAAGAATTGACATATGATGCGTGTTAGTGGTTAGTGGTAAGTTCTTAGTAGTGGCCAACAGCGAAAAGCTAATAGTCCAGAACTAAAATAAGGAGGGGTATATATATGGTTAAAAAGGTTGATCACATAGGTATAGCTGTTAAGGATTTAGAAGAAACTTTAAAATTTTATAAAGACGTTTTAGGTATGGAGCTTGAAGGAACAGAAATAGTTGAAGAGCAAAAAGTTAAGGTAGCCTTCTTACCAATAGGTGACACAGAAATAGAATTATTAGAGTCTACTGATAAAGAAGGTCCTATTGCTAGATATATAGAAAAAAGAGGAGAAGGAATACAACACATAGCTTATAGAGTTGATGATATAGAGAAAGCTATAGAAGAAATGAAAGCAAAAGGAATTAGAATGATTGATGAAAAACCAAGATATGGTGCAGGTGGAGCAAGAATAGCATTCTTACATCCTAAGAGTACACATGGTGTCTTAGTAGAACTTTGTGAAAGAAAATAGAAGGAGGCAAGCATAAATGTCTACTAAAAGCAAAATAGAACAATTGCGGTTAAAAAAAGAAGAAGTGAAAAAAGGCGGAGGAAAAAAAAGAATAGAAAAACAACATGCAAAGGGCAAAAAAACCGCAAGAGAGAGAATAGAGCTATTATTAGATGAAGGTAGTTTTATAGAGTTAGATACATTTGTAGAGCATAGATGTACTAACTTTGGTATGGAAAAAGTTAAGGCTCCAGGCGAAGGTGTAGTAACAGGTTATGGAACTATTGATGGTAGATTAGTGTATGTTTTCGCTCAGGACTTTACAGTTATAGGTGGTTCCTTAGGGGAAATGCATGCTGCCAAGATAGCTAAGATTCAAGAAATGGCTATGAAAATGGGAGCACCATTGATAGGAATAAACGACTCTGGTGGAGCCAGAATACAAGAGGGTGTAGATGCTTTAGCTGGATATGGAGATATATTTTACAATAATACAATTGCTTCTGGAGTTATCCCTCAAATTTCAGTAATAATGGGACCTTGTGCAGGTGGTGCAGTATATTCACCAGCTTTAACAGACTTTATATTTATGGCAAACAATACAAGTAAGATGTTTATAACAGGTCCTCAAGTTATAAAGACAGTAACAGGTGAAGAAGTATCAGCAGAAGAACTAGGTGGAGCTATGACTCATAACAAAGTAAGTGGTGTTGCTCACTTTGTATATGATTCAGAAGAAGAAACTATCGCTAATATTAGAAAGCTTTTAAGCTTTTTACCATCAAACAATTTAGAAGAGCCACCAGTATTTGAGCCAAATGATGATATCAATAGATTAGACGAAAGACTTAATAAAATAATACCAGATGATGCAAACAAACCTTATGATGTAAAGGAAGTTATAACAATATTAGCTGATGACAATGATTTCTTTGAAGTACAGCCGTATTTTGCACCAAATATAGTTACAGGTTTTATAAGATTAAACGGAAGAGCTGTGGGAGTAATAGCAAACCAGCCAAAAGTATTAGCCGGATGTTTAAATATAGATGCATCAGACAAGGCATCTAGATTTATCAGAACATGCGATTCATTTAATATACCTATACTTACATTAGTTGACGTCCCAGGATTCTTACCGGGAACAGACCAAGAATATGGTGGAATAATTAGACATGGTGCTAAAATGCTTTATGCATATAGTGAAGCCACAGTACCTAAAGTAACTGTAATATTAAGAAAGGCATATGGTGGAGCATTTTTAGCTATGTGTAGTAGACAGCTTAAAGCTGACCTAGTGTTAGCATGGCCGACTGCAGAAGTAGCAGTAATGGGACCAGAGGGTGCAGCTAATATTATCTTTAGAAAGGATATAGAAAAGTCGGAAGACCCATTAAGTACTAGACAAGAAAAGATTCAAGAGTACAGAAACACTATTGCAAATCCATATGTCGCAGCTGCTAGAGGTTTTGTAGATGACGTAATAGAGCCTATTGCAACAAGACCTAGATTAATAAGTGCCTTTGATATGTTAATGAGTAAACGTGAAAATAGACCAGCGAAGAAGCACGGAAATATGCCTCTATAAAGATAAGGGCTTGAGTGCTTTTAAGGGAGTGATATAAGTGAACTTTGGTGATTCAGTAACTTTAGGTCAGTCATTATATATAACTATTTTCAGTATGTTAATAGTGTTTGCTACACTTTTAGTTATTTCATATATTTTATCAGGATTTAAAGTTTTATTTTACAAAGATAATAAGCAAAAAGTAAAGAAAGATACAGTTAGAACAAATACTCAACAAAAGGCAACAGTAGAAAATAAAGTAGAGCAGGATAATGAACAAGATGAAGAACTAGTAGCTGTAATAACAGCAGCAATAGCTGCAAGCTTATCTAGACCAGCTACAGATATTAGAATAAGAAAAATAAAAAGAGTACAGCAACAGTCTACACCATGGGCAGTTGCAGGCAGAAATGAGCAAATAAGATAATTTTTATACGTATATTATGTATAATATAAAATCTGATATTATACAAGGAGGCATATAACAATGAAAAAATATAAAATTACTGTAAACGGAAAAACTTATGAAGTTGAAGTAGAAGAATTAGGAGCTTCTACAACTCAAACTATATCAAGTACTCCTTCGGTTCAACCAAAAGTAGAGCCAAAACCACAACAAAGTGCACCAAAAGTAAAATCAGCACCTAAAAAAGAAGTTCAAGCTAAGCCTGTACCACAAGGAGCAGAAACTGTTGAAGCTCCAATGCCAGGTACTGTAGTAGATATAAAAGTAAGTGAAGGAGATACAGTATCAGAAGGACAAGTTTTAGTTATCCTTGAAGCTATGAAAATGGAAAATGAAATAGTTGCACCTAGAGGCGGCAAAGTTGCAGCTATTAATGCATCTAAAGGGGCGTCAGTTAACGCAGGGGACCCATTAGTGTCACTTGAGTAAAGGATAAACAAACTTAAGAAAGGAAGGTAATTCTAAATGCTAGAATTATTAGGTGAGTTTCTGAAAAATATGGGTTTTGCCGCTGTTACGTATAAGGAACTAATAATGCTTGGAATAGCTTTTGGACTTTTATATTTAGCAATAAGTAAGGGCTATGAACCATATTTACTTATACCAATATCATTTGGAATGTTATTAGTTAATTTACCGCTTACTGGATTAATGGAGGAAGGCGGACTATTGAGGATTATATATTGGGGAACAGAAAACGGACTATATCCTCCACTTATATTTTTATGTGTAGGAGCAAGTACTGACTTTGGCCCCCTTATTGCGAATCCTAGAAGTATTTTATTAGGAGCAGCAGCTCAGTTTGGAATATTTTTCACATTTATTGGCGCTATTTTAATGGGATTTACTGGCCCAGAAGCTGCATCAATAGGTATAATTGGTGGAGCTGACGGACCTACAGCATTATATCTTACATCACAGCTAGCTGATGACCTATTAGGACCTATAGCAGTGGCGGCTTATTCATATATGGCTTTAGTACCTATTATACAGCCACCAATAATGAAGCTTTTAACAACAGAAGAAGAAAGAAAAGTAAAAATGGAGCAATTAAGACCAGTATCTAAAAAGGAAAAGGTAATATTTCCAATTGTAGTAGCTGTTTTAACTATACTTTTATTACCATCAGCAGGGCCTTTAATAGGTATGCTTATGTTTGGTAATTTAATAAAAGAATCAGGTGTTGTACCTAAATTAACTGAAATAGCACAAAACTCTTTAATGTATATAGTTACTATATTATTAGGTATAACAGTAGGGGCTAAAGCTAAGGCAGATGTATTCCTTTCACCAGATACATTAAAGATAGTTGCACTTGGTTTAGTTGCTTTTTCAATAGGAACGGCTACTGGTTTATTATTTGGTAAGATAATGTACAAGACAAGTAAAGGTAAAGTTAATCCTTTAATAGGAGCAGCAGGGGTATCAGCTGTTCCAATGGCAGCAAGAGTGGTTCAAAAAGAAGGACAAAAAGCAAACCCATCTAATTTCTTATTAATGCACGCTATGGGACCAAATGTTGCAGGAGTTATTGGTTCAGCAGTAGCAGCAGGTATATTATTAATGTTATTTGGAGGTTAAGAATCACTGCCCATATCATATGGGCAGTTTTTAATTGCTCGTAACTTATTAGTTAATAGCAAAACTGTTTTAAATTTTACATTTTCAATATTAAATTATTATATGTAGTTGTTGCTATAATGTGGATAAATGTTATATTATATAATGGAATTGTGGATAATTATATATACTTCAGTTTATAAAGGGTGAAGAAAGTTGAAAGGGAAGATATTAGAACTTTTAAAGAAGAATAAAGGAGACTTTGTATCAGGACAGAAGATAAGTGAAGAATTGAATGTTAGCAGAACAGCTATTTGGAAATACATGAACCAGTTAAAGGATGAGGGCTATGAAATAGAATCAGTATCTAGAAAGGGATATAGACTTATATTAACTCCAGATGTATTAACATATGATGAAATAAAGGATTTATTAAAAACAAAAAGAATTGGTAGAGATATATTGTATTTTAACTCTATAGATTCCACAAACAGTAAGGCAAAACAACTAGCGTCTGACGGAAAAGGAGAAGGTACAGTTATAATATCAGAAGAACAAACAAAGGGACGAGGAAGATTAGGGAGAAACTGGGTATCCCCTAAAGGGAAAGGTGTGTGGATGTCTATAATTATACGACCAGATATACAGCCAATAGATGCTTCTAAAATTACACAAGTAACTGCAGCGGCTGTATCTAAATCTATATTAGAGCTTGGTATAAAAAACTATATTAAATGGCCAAACGATATAATTATAAACAATAAAAAAGTATGTGGTATATTAACAGAAATGAGCGGAGAATTAAATAAAATTAATTATATAGTAATAGGTATAGGTATTAATGTAAACTTAGACGAAAATGAGATACCAAATGACATAAAGGATATAGCTACATCGTTAAAAATAGAAAGTGGAAAAAAGGTTTCTAGAAAGCAATTAGTAGCTAATATATTCAATAACTTTGAAGAATTATATGAAGAGCTTTTAAATAAAAATGAGATTACTCATTCTATAGAAATTTGTAAAGAAAACTCTGCAGTATTAGGGAAAGAAATAAGAGTTATATTTAGAAATAAAGAAATAAGGGGTAAAGCTGTTGACCTAACCGATGAAGGCGAATTATTGATAGAGAATCAAGAAGGAAAAATACAAAAAATAATTTCAGGAGAGGTTTCAATAAGGGGTGTAAATGGATATGTATAGTGGATATATTACAGATGTAGATGGTATAAAGGTAGGACATAGTGAAAACTTTGAAGGAATGACTGGTTGTACTGTTATTTTATGCGAGGAAGGAGCTACTACAGGAGTAGATGTAAGGGGCTCAGCTCCTGGAACTAGAGAAACTGATTTATTAAAGCCAGAGAAATTAGTAGACAAAGTTCATGCAGTAGTTTTATCAGGAGGAAGTGCCTTTGGTTTGGATGCTGCTTCTGGAGTTATGAAAGCATTAGAAGAAAAAGAGATAGGTTTTGACGTAGGAGTTACAAAGGTTCCTATTGTATGTAGTGCAGTATTATTTGACTTGAATATAGGTGATTATAGGATAAGACCAGATGCTAAGATGGGATATGAGGCCTGTTTAAAGGCATCAAAAGAAGAAAATAGACAAGGCAATGTAGGAGCAGGTACAGGAGCTACTGTAGGAAAAATATTAGGACCTGATAATGCAATGAAGTCGGGACTAGGTAGTGCAAGTATGCAGGTAGGAGAATTATGGGTTGGAGCTATAGTAGCCGTAAATAGCTTTGGAGATGTTTATGATTATAAAACTAATAAGCTTTTAGCAGGTACAATAGATAAAGAAAGTAAGAAGCTACTAAATAGTTATGAATTAATGAAGAATCAAAGTAAAACAGTTGGATTTCCTGCTAAAAATACAACTATAGGAGTAGTAGCTACTAATGCAAAGCTTACAAAGGCACAAGCTAATAAAGTTGCAGAAATGGCTCAAAATGGGTATGCTAAATCTATAAATCCGATACACACCATGTTTGATGGTGATACTATATTTGCTATGGCTACAGGCAAAGTTGAGGCTGATGTAAACTTAGTTGGTACTTTAGCAAGTGAAGTTATGTCAAGAGCAATTACTAACGGAGTAAAAGCTGCTAAAGGGTACAAAGACATACTAGCTTGGTCAGATATAATAAGCGGATAATATTAGTAAATACTTTGTAACAAACGTTGCATAAAGATAATAAAATTGTTAAAATAGGTATAAAATAAGCTAGCATCTTTTAAAGAGCTAGACTGTTTTAGAAAAATTGAATATAGTTTCTAAAACGTCTAGTATCCATGCTAGGAACTAGAACGGAGGGTGATGTTAATGATGTCAAGTAACTCGAAAAGGTTTTCAGTGAGAAAGTTAGCTATCGTAGGAGTTCTTGGGAGTATTTCTGCGGTATTGGGGTTAACGCCTTTAGGATTTATTCCAGTAGGTCCAACTAGAGCTACTATTATGCACATACCTGTTATTATGGGAGCGATACTAGAGGGACCAATAGTTGGAGCTTTAGTAGGTCTTATATTTGGACTATTTAGTATTTTCCAAGCTATTTCGAATCCAACCCCTGTTTCTTTTGTATTTTTAAATCCTTTAGTATCAGTACTTCCTAGAATACTTATAGGGATTACCTCATATTATTCATATATACTATTTAAGAAGCTTGGCAGAAAATCTTCTTTAGTTGTTTTAATTATAATTTGGATAGCGACATTAGGCTTTCTTATTAATACTTTAGTTACTCAAATAAATGGATATATTGCTGGTGAAATAATGTTGTGGAAGTTAATTCTAACCGGAATTTTAATTTTACTTACATTTATAGTAGGATATTTTTCATACAAGAGATTAAAAGACCATGCAGTGGAAGTAGTAATATCTGCTGGAATAGGTACATTAACTAATACTATTGGTGTACTTTCAATGATATATTTTATATATACTGAGAGCTTTGTAGAAAAACTTGGATTAAATCCTGATACAGCGGGTAAAGTGATTTTGGGTATCGGTGTTACTAATGGAATACCTGAAGTGATTGTTGCAATGCTAATAGTTACTAGTGTTGTAATGTCTTTAAAAAAACAAACAAGATAAATAGCAGCTAAAAGCTTGCTTTAAATATTAAAAAGAAGGTGACGAAGTTGATTTTAGTATTTGATGTTGGAAATACTAACATAGTGCTTGGAGTATATAAAGGAAAAAAATTATTGAATTATTGGAGAATATCAACTGATAAAAACAAGACTTCAGATGAATATGGTGTACTTATAAATCAATTGTTTGAGTATAACGGTTTAAGTTTAAAAGATATAGAAGCAGTAATAATATCATCTGTAGTACCACCACTAATGTATTCATTACAAGCTATGAGTATTAAATATTGTAATAAGAAACCACTAATAATAGGGCCAGGAATCAAAACAGGAATGAATATAAGATACGATAATCCGAGAGAAGTAGGAGCTGACAGAATAGTTAATGCAGTAGCAGCTTATGAAAAATATGGTGGACCTATTATCGTTGTTGATTTTGGTACAGCGACTACTTTTTGTGCCATATCAGAGAAAGGTGATTATTTAGGAGGCGTTATTACTCCTGGTATTAAAATCTCCAGTGAGGCTTTGTTTGAGAGAGCTGCAAAGCTACCAAAAGTCCAATTGGTTAAGCCTAAAAGTGTTATTTGTAGGAATACTATTAACAGTATACAAGCAGGTTTAACTTATGGTTATGCAGGCCTTGTCGATAATATTGTTAATCGAATGAAAAAAGAGTTAGGTGATAAGGTTAAAACAGTTGTAGCTACTGGTGGATTATCAACTCTTATTGCAAGTGAATCTAATACTATTGAAAAGATAGATAAGCTATTGACGTTAGAAGGTTTAAGAATTATATATGAAAGAAATAAGGATAGAGTAGCTGAATAGGCTACTCTATATTATTGTATATTTGATGTATTAGGTATTATAATATAAGTTATCAAAGAACGTATATACAAATGAATTATAGATTATGGGTTAAATTTAGGATAGTTAAGCGAGAATCCTCCCTATTTCAATAGGGAGATGAATCGCTATTTAT
>NZ_ARZA01000077.1 GCF_000387765.1 Caldisalinibacter kiritimatiensis | reverse complement strand
AAGGTCGGCCAAAAAGATAATTAATTGTACATGAAAATATTTGCACTTTTGTACAAAAAATATTGACGTTTATATACATAGTTATATCTTAACTATGTGGGATGTGAAGTCATTATAATAGGATTTTAGTAATCAGCTAATTTTATTACACATAAATTTAAACAGTACATAGTATTAGTATCAAAAGTCATGTCACACTAAATTATAGACATGGCTTTTATTTTGCTAAAATATGATTAGTCAATTATTACAGCATAACAAAACCAGTTTATTTAAATAAATGAGCGTTAAAGGTAATATTGCATGAATATAGAATTCAATAGTAATAATTAAAGTTAAACTTAAGATTAATAATAAAAGTATTTCAAAAGTTATAATCAAAGAGAGAGTATTCTAAAATTAGACTTTGATGTTAATATCAAATTAAGAATGTTTACTAATTAAAGCAACAGAGTTGATGAGATTGATTTTTTCTTTTCATTGTTAGTAAAAAGAAGTTGTTATATTTTTTATAGGAAAGTTAACAATATTAACGTATATAAAATATGTGTTCATACAATTTGTATGTTTAATATTATAGTAATTATTAAAATATAATATCATAAACCTTTAATAAGAAATTTGTTATTGAAATTTTTGGTTTACATATACATTTATTAGTTATATATTATATATAGAAGCTATTAGATTAAATTTGATATATGTCAAATTTAAGGAGTGTAAAAAATGTATAAGATTATTAATGATTTTGAAAAATGGCTTGCTTCAAATGAGGATATAAAAATGAATTTAGAAATTAATATTAAATCATTTGAAGAATATTCAATAGAAAAAGATTTGTTTTTATATGATGAGTATATAGTTAAAGATAAGATAATAAAAAGTTGTGTAACTTTATATTTCAAAAGGTTAGAAGAATATATAAGAAAATATATAAACGAGTTTTCATTTTCAAATTATAAAAATCTAAAAGAGTTAAGTAGTAAAACTAACGTGGAAACTATTATATATTTCTTTGATTGGGTTAAGGAAGAAAATATTTTAAGTATAAAAAGTTTCGTTAAAAAAATAAAAGAAAGAAAGTATGATTCAAAAGATTTATATAATATAATAAGATATCACGATTATCTTATCAGAGACACTCTTGAAAATAATAATTATGAAGCAACTTTAGATTTTTTAGTAGACTTTTTTGATAGTGTCAAAATGAAAATTGAAGAGTTGAGTATAGAAAAACAGGATATTTCAGACTCAATATTTGAGAATAAGGAATCAAACAAAATAAAACTAGATGGAAAAATAATAGATGAAAAGGATAATATTAAAGCTAATGAATATGTTATAGATAAACTTTATGATGATTTTAAGTCTGCTCAAATGCAGACTTTTTCTATTAAATTTATACATTAATATTCTATATAGGAGGTGACTATACATGAGAAAACTGAGAAGTGATGATTTGCATAATATTCAATTAAAAACTATAAGAGTTGTATCACTTAGTTGTTTTGTTGATGATAATTATCATAGCTTAGATAACGAAAAAATAAAAGTTGAAACAAATATAGGAAATTATGGAGAAGTCATAAGTGATACTGAAGGGAAAACTTATTTAAAGACTAAAATACAAGGAAAAAAAGAAGATCAAGTAGTTTTTCAAATAGAAGTGGTTTATGAAGGATTATGTATAAGTAAAAAAATATTAGACAAGAAAGAATATGAATTTTTTCTAAAAGTACAATCAATACCAATGCTTTGGAGTTATACTAGAGAGACAGTTAATAATATCATGGTGAAAATGGGGTTGAAACCTATACTATTGCCAGTATTAAATATTACTGAAATAATACAAGGCATAAACAAATCAAAGGAAGATGTTGGAGGAGACCAGTAATGGGGGATATTTGTGATGTAAAATTTCAAGAACTCGATTATTTACCAATAGATATCAGATATTTTGATAAAAGAGCGAGGAATATAGCAAGTATCGTTAATGAAGACCCTAAATTATTAAAAGTATTATCAGAATTTTTATTATTATTTACAAATAAAATTAATTTTAAAAGTAGATTTAAAAAATGGAAAGAAGAATTACAATTAATTAAAAGACCTCATAATAAGGACAATATGGACAAGCTTATTAGTGAACTATATGATAGTTATAACGTAGTTAAAGACTATCATATAGATAAATTTAGAGGACTTATATTTGAATATGTGATGGAAAATCATTATAAGCACATGTATAACAGGTTTTCTAAAGGTTGTAAAGTTATTATTAACGGAACAGAAATTAAATATCTGTGTGTAGAAGATGAGAATAAAAATAGAAATACAATTGATATAGCAGGATACAGCAGAACAAAATCAGAATTCTATGAGTTAAAGGTAGGACCAGATGGATTTAAAGATAATGTCATAAAATATCTTAATATTCTTAACAAAGTAGCATGTGAGAATAGAATAAGTGAAAAAACTATAGTGGGTTGTATGACCTTGGAAACAAAAAATAAATTAAAAATAAAGTTGAGAATGATAGAAGAAGACAGTAGTAAACTAGAATTATTAGGTAGAAACGAGCTAATGAATATCCTTAAACATTCCCCTCTTATTTAACATTTCTTTAATTGAAGTAAAATGCTCCATTTGATAAAATATAAATATGATTTGACAAAATCTGTATAAATATACTGGAGGACTTATTATGGAGAAATTTTTCTCTTTGTATTATAAAGGACAACCTTTAAAGGTTTTCTCACCTCACCATAGAGCTGCATTATATGTAATATTAGGTGTAATAATACTATTGTACATATTTAGAGATAAGCTGAGGGAAGAACCGTTAAAAAAGACTTCTAGATATACAATAGGAACATTACTTTTAGTACAGCAGCTATTATATTATGCATGGCATATATATACAGGAATATGGTCACTACAAGAGTCATTGCCCTTTAATCTATGTGCAGTTACGATTTTTTTAGAAATAATAATGTTGTTTTCTGAAAGATATGATATATTTGAAATAATTTATTTTTTTGGGTTAGGTGGAGCAACTCAAGCATTAATCACCCCTGACATCCAAGGTTATGGTTTTCCACATTTTAGATTCTTTCAATTCTTCATAGCACATGGTTTAATAGTTATTATAGTATTTTATATGGTATTTGTATATCAATATAGACCTACAATAAAGTCAATAATTAAAACCTTTAAGATGCTTATTGCATTTGGTATAATAGTAGCTGTGGTAAATTTACTGACCGGTGGAAACTACTCATATCTTTGTGAAAAGCCACCTTCACCAAGTTTAATGGATATATTAGGTCCATGGCCTTGGTATATTTTATCATTATTAGGAATAGCCACACTAACATTTATAATAGTTTATCTACCATTTGCAATTAAAGATTACATTGAAAAGCGAAAAGAGGTCAAAAAAGCGAAATCTAAAGTATAAAAAATGTAGAAATTAAAGGTTTTTTCATAATAATACTTGACAAATTGTTTCATTCTGATATAGTATTAATCAAAAATTAATATACAAAGGCTATGACAAGGAGAGTAGTAAAGGAAGTAGGTTTACAGAGAGATAATCAATTGCTGAGAGATTATCAACTGACCCCTTTATGAAAATCACCTTTGAGCTGGGTACCTGAAATAGTAATAGAGTAGGGTATTACGTAGAAATGCGTTAAATCTAATGAGTGATAAGGCATTTATTATTTTTATTTAGGATAACTATGCCTTATAATATGGGTGGTACCGCGGAAATAATCCGTCCCTAAGTCAAATATGGCTTAGGGATTTTTTATTTTTAAAACAAAAAGAAGTCATAGAAACATTAAGGATGAGAAAAATAAATAGGAAAGGGTGATAAAAGTGGCTAAATTTGAAGAACTATCCAAATCAAAGGTAAGTGAAGTTGAAAAAGAGATTTCTAAGTTTTGGGATGAAATCGACCTTTTAAAGAAAAGTGTAGAAACACGTGAAGGAAATAAGCCATTTATATTCTACGAAGGACCTCCTACTGCAAACGGTAGACCTGGTATACACCACGTAATTTCAAGAACACTTAAGGACTCTGTTTGTAGATACAAAACTATGCAGGGGTATCAGGTAAAGAGAAAAGCAGGTTGGGATACTCATGGACTTCCAGTTGAAATTGAAGTAGAAAAACAGTTAGGCTTAAATAACAAACAAGATATCGAAGACTATGGAATCGATAAGTTTAACAAGCAATGTAGAGAATCAGTATTTAAATATGAAGATGCATTTAGAGAAATGACTGAGCGTATGGCTTATCTAATTGACCTTGATAATCCATACATCACTTTAGACAATGACTATATAGAATCAGTGTGGTGGTTATTAGATAAATTCTTTAAAGAAGGATATATCTATGAAGGACACAAGATTCTTCCTTACTGTAGTAGATGTGGTACTGGATTAGCTTCACACGAGGTTGCTCAAGGATATGAAGAAGTTAAAACTAATACTGTTGTAGTCAAGTTCAAAAGAAAAGACGCAGATGAATATTTTTTAGTATGGACAACAACTCCATGGACACTACCATCTAACGTTGCTTTAACTGTTAATCCAGAGGTTGATTACTTAAAAGTAAAAGCTAATGATGAAGTATACTATGTAGCAAAGGCATTAGCAGATGAAGTAATCGAAGGAGATTACGAAGTATTAGAGGAATTAAAAGGAAAAGACTTAGAGCATATAGAATATGAACAACTTATGCCATTTGTAAAGCCAGACAAAAAAGCATTCTTTGTTACAGTTGCTGATTATGTAACTACAGAGGATGGTACAGGTATAGTTCATACAGCTCCAGCATTTGGTGAAGATGATTATAACACAGGAAGAAGATATAACCTTCCAGTTCTACAGCCAGTAAACGAAGACGGTAAGTTTGTTGAGACTCCTTGGAAGGGTCAATTTGTAATGGATGCTGATTTAGATATTATCAAGTGGTTATATGAAAAAGGAAAATTATATAAGAAACAAAAAATAAGCCACAATTATCCACATTGTTGGAGATGTAAAACTCCACTTCTATACTATGCTAAACCAAGCTGGTATATTGAAATGACTAAACTTAAAGATAAACTTATAGAAAATAATAATAAAGTAGAATGGTATCCAGATTATGTAGGAGAAAAACGCTTTGGAAACTGGTTAGAAAATCTTAACGATTGGGCTATATCAAGAAGTAGATATTGGGGAACTCCATTAAATATTTGGAGATGTGAATGTGGTCACACAGAAAGTGTTGGCTCTAGAAAAGAACTTGTAGAAAAAGCTATTGAAGATATAGATGAAAATATTGAGCTTCATAGACCATATGTAGATGATGTGCATATTACTTGTCCTGTTTGTGGTGGCACAATGACAAGGGTTAAAGATGTAATAGATTGCTGGTTTGATAGTGGTGCTATGCCATATGCACAACATCATTATCCATTTGAAAACGAAGAAAACTTTGATGGATTATTCCCAGCAGACTTCATTTGTGAAGGTATAGACCAAACTAGAGGTTGGTTCTACTCATTATTAGCTATATCTACATTTGTTAGAGGAGAGTCACCATATAAGAGGGTACTAGTTAACGACTTGATTTTAGATAAAAACGGTAAAAAGATGTCAAAATCTAGAGGTAATACAGTAGACCCATTTGAAATGTTCGATAAATATGGAGCAGATGCATTAAGATGGTATCTACTTTATGTATCACCAGCATGGACTCCAACTAGATTTGATGAAGATGGAATAAAGGAAGTAGTAAGTAAATTCTTTACTACTATAAAAAATGTATATAACTTCTTTACGTTATATGCTAATACTGATGAAATAGACCCAAGAGAATTCTTTATTGAGTATAAAGATAGACCAGAATTAGATAGATGGATTCTTTCTAAATACAACAGCCTTTTAAAAGAAATTGAATCAGACTTAGAAGTATTTGATTTAACAAAAGCAGTTAGAAAGATACAAGATTTTGTAAATGAAGATTTATCTAACTGGTATATTAGACGTTCACGTAGACGTTTCTGGGTTCCAGAATTAACTGATGATAAAAAAGCTGTTTATAATACAACATTTGAAATCTTAGTAGGTATATCACAAATAATCGCTCCATTTGCTCCTTATCTATCAGAAGAAATCTATAGAAAATTAACTAATGAGGTATCAGTACATTTAAGTAACTATCCAGTAGCAAATGAAGAGCTAATAGACTTAAAAACTGAAGAAAAAATGGACTTAGTTAGAAATCTAGTTAAACTAGGTAGAGCTTCAAGAGAAGCGGTTAAGATAAAAGTACGTCAACCAATACAAAAAGTATTAGTTGATGGTAAATATGAAGAATTAATTTCAGATTTAGTTCCATTAATTAAAGAAGAGTTAAATGTAAAAGAAGTAGTATTTGCTAAGAACTTAAGAGAATATATGAACTTTAGCTTAAAGCCTAACTTTAGAGTGGCTGGACCTAAATTAGGGCCTAAGATGAGAGCATTCCAAAAAGCTTTAGCAGAATTGGATGCATCAGAAGTAACTCCTAAGCTTGAAAATGGAGAAAGCATAACACTAAATCTTGAAGGTGAAGATGTAGAAGTTACAAAGGATTTAGTAACTATAACTATCTCAGCTAAAGAAGGATTCAATATTGAAATGGAAAATAACTTATTCGTGATACTAGATACAACATTAACACAAGAATTATTAGATGAAGGTTATGCGAGAGAGTTTATTTCTAAAGTTCAACAAATGAGAAAGAATAATGGCTACGAAGTATTAGATAACATTAAAATATACTTCGATGGAGATGAAGAAATAGCAAATGCTATAGAAGTTCACAAAGATTATATTATGAAGGAAACATTAGCTGTAAGCATTGAAAAAGTAGAAGATGATAGTTTTGAAAAGTTTGACTTAAATGGTCATGAAACTGGTATTAAAGTAGAAAGAGTTTAAAATTAAAAGGCAGCCAAGAAATGGCTGCCTTTTAATTATATAACCTCATTTAAGCACTTGATGAATACTTCATTTTGCTCTTGAGTTCCTATAGTTACTCTAATCCATGTACCAGTTATAGGACGGATTATTACACCTTTTCTTTGTAAAGCTTCAAATACTTCGTTTGCATCTTTATTTACATTCATAAAGATATGATTTGTTTCTGATGGTACATATTCAATTCCCATTTTATTTAATTCCTTGTATAAATATTCTTTACCCTCTTTATTCATTTCATAACTTCTTTTAACAAAGTCTTCATCTTCAAGAGCAGCTAAAGCAGCTACTTGAGCCATTGTATTTACATTAAAAGGTCCTCTTATCTTGTTTATATTATGAATAATTTCTTCACTTGCCATTGTATAGCCTATCCTTAAAGCTGCTAATCCATATATTTTTGAAAAGGTTCTCATGATAATTATATTAGGATATTTGTCTAAAAGCTTTATACTATTCCTTGGAAAGTCGTCTCTAGTTACATATTCGTTATATGCTTCATCATATACAACTACTATGTTGCTAGGAACTTTGTCTAAGAAATTTAACAATTCTTCTTCTGAAAACATAGTACCAGTAGGATTATTAGGATTACATAACCAAATAAGTTTAGTTTTTTCAGTAATAGCGTTAAGCATTCCATCTAAGCCATAAGTCCAGTTCTTTAATGGAACGATTACTGGTTTTGCACCCATCATTTTAGTAGTAGTTATGTATCGAGGGAAGGTTATATCAGCTAATATTATTTCATCATCTTTATTCATAAAAGTTTTTGCTATTTGGTCTATCATTTCATCTGAGCCACTACTTGGAAGAATCTGCGTAGGTTTTAAGCCGAGTTTATTTGCTAATGCTTCTTTTAATAATGTACAATTACCATCAGGATAAATAGCTAGTTGGTCTGCTGCTTTTTTTACTGCTTCAACTGCCTTTGGGGAGCAACCCAAGGGGTTTTCGTTAGAAGCTAATTTTATCACGTGTTTTATTCCGTATTCTCTTTTTACATCTTCAATCGGCTTTCCAGGTTTATAAGCCGCTATATCTTTTAATTCTTTTCTAAATGATATTGACAAAGCCTATCAACTCCTTTTATTAGAATTTACTAAAAATTCTTTAAATTAATTATAACATAAGCTGTAATACTTTATAGTGAAATTAAATATAATTATTAAAAATATTATTTACTAAATAAAATAACAAATCATAATACTAAAGAATAAAAAATACTAATTATGGTTACATTTATTTTAAGAAAAAATGTTAAATTAAAAGGATTTTTTAAATTAATGTAGAATATTTATAATAATTTGAAAAGTCAAAAAATAAAAGCTGAGCAAGGGGGAAATTGCTTATGAAAGAGTATAAAACTAAAAACATAAGAAATGTTGCCTTAGTGGGTCACGGTGGTTCAGGTAAAACAACATTAACAGAGGCCATGTTGTTTACTTCGGGGGCAATTAAAAGAATGGGAAAAGTAGAAGATGGAAGTACAGTATCAGACTTTGATAAAGAAGAAAAAAAGAGACAGTATTCAATTGGTACATCTGTTATTCCAGTAGAATGGAATGATGATAAATATAATTTCTTAGACACTCCGGGATACTTCGACTTTGTTGGGGAAGTATATAGTGCTTTAAGAGTTGCAAGTGGAGCTATAATTTTAGTTGATGCTAGTTCAGGTGTAGAAGTAGGTACAGAAAAGGTGTGGAAGTATACTTCTGAAAGAAAAATGCCTAGATTTATATTTGTTAACAAAATGGATAAGGAAAACGTTAAATACGAAAAAGTATTAAATGAATTAAGAGAAAAGTTTGGTAAGAAGATAGCACCTTTTGCTGTTCCAATGGGAGAAGGGGATAGCTTTAGAGGATTTGTAAATGTAGTTGACTTAATAGGTAGAGAATATAATGGTAAAGAGTGCATAGATGTACCAATACCTAAAGAATTACAAGATGCAATTGACCCAGTAAGAGAAATGTTAATCGAATCTGTAGCAGAAAGTGATGAAGAATTGCTTGAAAAATACTTTGAAGGAGAAGAATTTACTACTGAAGAAATACATGAAGGTTTAAGAAAAGGAGTATTAGCTGGAGATGTAGTTCCTGTATTAGTAGGCTCAGCTATTAAAAATATAGGAGTACATTCACTATTAGGAATGGTTAATGATTATTTACCTACTCCTAAAGATGGAGGAGCATATGAAGGCGTTATACCTGATAGTGATGAAATTATAGAAAGAAAAGTTGATGAAAATGAACCATTCTCCGCATTAGTATTTAAAACTATTGTAGACCCATTTGTAGGTAAGATATCAGTGTTCAAGGTTTGTTCTGGCTCTATAACTAAAGATATGGAGGTATTAAATCCAAACAGAGATGAAGTAGAGAAGATAGGTTCATTATTTGCATTAAGAGGTAAAACACAGGTAGATGCTTCAAAATTAGTAGCAGGTGACATTGGTGCTACATCAAAATTACAGCATACACAAACTGGAGATACTTTGTGTGACCAACAGAATCCTATTCAATATGAAGGAATTAAATATCCTAGACCATGTCTATATATGGCTGTAGATCCTAAGTCAAAAGATGATGAAGAAAAGATAAGCTCAGCATTACATAAACTAACAGAAGAAGATCCTACATTTGTTGTTGAAAGAAATAGAGAAACTAAACAGCAGCTTATTGGTGGGCAAGGTAATATTCAATTAGCAGTAATAACAAGCAAGTTAAAAAATATATTTGGTGTAGAAGTAGATTTATCTGTTCCTAAGGTAGCTTATAGAGAAACAATAAAGGGTAGAGCAGATGTACAAGGAAAACATAAGAAACAAACTGGTGGAGCAGGACAATATGGTGATGTTCATATTAGATTTGAACCAACTGAAGAAGACTTTGAATTTGGAGAAGAGATATTTGGTGGAGCAGTACCAAAGCAATACATCCCAGCTGTTGAAAAAGGCTTAAGAGAATGTATGGAAAAAGGTGTTCTTGCAGGTTATCCTGTAGTGAATGTTAAGGCCGTGTTACATGATGGTTCTTATCATTCAGTTGACTCAAGTGAAATGGCATTTAAAGTAGCAGCATCATTGGCATTTAAGAAGGGTATTAAAGCTGCTAATCCAGTTTTACTTGAACCAATAATGAAAGTAGAGATATCAGTTCCTGAAGAATATATGGGTGACATAATGGGAGATATGAACAAAAGAAGAGGTAGAATACTTGGAATGGAGCCACAACCAGATGGAAGTCAATTAGTTATAGGTGAAGCACCTCAGTCAGAGCTATTTAATTATGCTGTGGATTTAAAATCTATGACTCATGCTAGAGGAAGTTTCTCAATGGAATTTAGTAGATATGACGAAGTACCACAGCATTTAAGTCAAAAAATAATTGAAGAAGCTAAAGCTCAAAATGAGTAATATGTCTTTTGTTCCCTTTCAATGAAGAAGCGGCGAAAAGCCGCTTCTTCATTGTCTAAGAAAGTATATTTACTGTATAGTTTGTAATTAAGTTAAATACACAGGTAGAAGTGGAAGGAAAAATGTTATAGACCTAAGAGTATTTGTCAAAACTTAAGAACTAAAAGCGAGGAGCTGAGAACTGACTGAAAAGCTACTAACTACTAACAACGAACTACTAACTAACAAATCGACGAAGTCGATTTTGT
>NZ_ARZA01000076.1 GCF_000387765.1 Caldisalinibacter kiritimatiensis | reverse complement strand
AACTTTGTTATATAACCAAGTACCTGCTGCTATTACTGTACCACCTATAATTACTACTCCAGTAGCAGTAATCACTACTTCTCCACCTCCTGGAATTCATCATCTATTATCTTATCTCCTTCAAACATTGTCATCTTCTAGGCAATACTAAAGAATAAATCTATCTCGAGTTTTTGGTAAAACTTAAATACCACTCTCCTTGAAATAAAAATGATAGCTATTTAGAGAGTGTTCTTTTTTAATTTTAAGCTTTCTGTTTTCTATCCTCGTACAAGGTAACATATTCATCTTTTGTAAATTCTCTATTCTCATTGAAATTTCAACATTTATAAGTTGTGTTTTCTTTTAGTCAATACTAATGACTCGACATGCATAGTAATTGGTTTTTAGACTAAAAGAAAACACCTCATATGTTTCCATGTGAAGTGTTTGAGTAAATGCTTTGGTCTGACATCATGTTTATACTATTATATCCTTATACTTTTTAAAATTCTAATAATTTGGTCTTTATTTCTATTATAGCAATCTTTGCTTAGATTTAATGCAGCACCATGAAAACCCTCATCTAAAACAAGATGTATCATATATCTGTCGTCAGTTTCTGTTATAAATAGAATTCCCTTAACCCCATTATCTGTAACAAAATCTTTTTTTTCACAATTTGGAGTTTCAGCAGATATTTTCCCACTCTGCCCAAAAACATAAATTTGTTCTGTTTCATCGTTTTCAGCATAAATTAAAATACCACCATCTGGACTAGCTTCATGTTCTTCATTCCCATCATATTGTCCTGATTCTAAAACTTTCCATTGTTTAGGATATTCAACAGTGAAATTGTATGTTTTGTTTTTGTATATTTTATATTCGATATTTTCTTTCAGGTTCTCATCCTTATTTAATTTCACATTTTCAGTATCATTTTTAATAGTTGATTTTTGTGGAATGCATGATGTAAAAACTAGCATAGCTAAAAATATTAGTATTATTAGCTTTTGACTTTTCAATTTATCACTTCCTTACTATAATAGTTTAGCACTAAATAATCTTAATGAAAATAATATTAAAGTGAACTTGCTTTATCTAAAGTTAAAACATTTATAAATAAGATCGGAATTCTACTCCTCCTGATTCAAAGTCCACTTATATAAGTATAGGGCTTAATTCTATAATAATCTTGAGATCAAGAAAATATTTTTTATAAATTATACGAAGACAAATCCTTTTGTTGCTAGAATTAAACATTAGTTCTTTATTACACTTATAGAAATGAGATAATAACCACTTCATAAAATTATGAAGTAGTTATTATCTCTGAAATTTTTAATTGTCTTCTAAAACAGTAACTTTGATTTTTTTACTAAGATTGCCAAAGGACACCTTTATTTCGGTTTTTCCAGTTCCTTCCGCTAAAATCCTTCCATCATAACCTATAGCCACATTACTATCCATAGTTTCCCATATAGCCGCTTTATTAATATTTACAGTTTCTCCATTAGGTAGCATGACATTAACATCGATAAATTCAGAATCTCCTTTTCTATTTAAAATAATATTATCTGGCATTTTCATTTCTATAGGTTCAGAATCAAAAACACTTACATTTACAGAGACTTCTTTTCCTTTATATCTAGCAGTTATAGTACATTCTCCTTCACCCATGGTTCTAATATTGCCTTTAAATATTGTGGCAACTTCATTATTACTGGATATCCACTCAACTTCATCATCTTCAGTAATTTCTATTTTATGATTATTGTCATAAATTGAATATAATTTTAAATAATATTCATTATTTGATTCCTTAGAATATTTACGTTTATAAAGTGATAATTTGTTATTCTTTATATTATTATCAAGTAAGCAAATATCCTTCATTTCTCCAATATTACTTACAGTTAAGAATGTACTTTTATTTGCTAATTCATTTAATGTAAATGGTTTATATTCATAGTCAGCCAATTTTGTTTTAGTCCAATTTGTAAATCTACAAAAATAAGGAGTTTGTTCATAACAAATAAAATTATCTGTGCCTTCTTCTCTTTCTTTTATTATGAAAACATGTTTATGTTCACTTCTTGCTACAACTGCATCACCTGGTTGAAGTTCATCATATGAATTTAGCAAGTCTGTCCTTGAAGGGTTATTGACATCATAATTCCCAACTTTACTAAATTCACCACTTATAATACCTTTGTTGAACGTATATGTTGTATGCCTTGGAATACCCCATACAAAACTAGTAAATCCTGAACAATCGTTACCATATTTAGGCATATATGTTTTATAGGTAGTGCCATCTGACCCTGTAAATACTCTATAATAAGTATTATAGAAATCTGATTTGTTCAAAGCTTCATAAAAACCAGAATCATCTACTTGGTAGGCCGTTTGACTATATGGGATTCCATCATAGGTTGTATTAGCTTCAAATGTGAATCTATGCTTCCAACCTTTTAAATCGCTTGTAGGCGTCCATTGCACATCTATCATATCTTTTGCTTTTTCTAGTATCTCTTGTCTCTTCTGAGAAAAAGACTGATTTATATCAACTTCTAATCTATATGTATCCTCACCAAACCCGTCATATGAATATACCTTGATATAATAAGTACCTTCATCCAAAGTTTGTATAATCTCATCACTATCGTTTCCTCCTGCTGTGGAAGAATCAATCTTATCATAATTATCATCATATAGTTTTAAGTCATAATCATTACCTGATGGAATAGATGTTAGTTGTATATCTACTTCTGCTTCACCACTTAAAGTAAATTTATAGTAATCTTCATCGTCTTCATTATGTATATTGGCGTAAAGTGTTTCTCCACTTCCACTGATTCTTTCAGCACTTGAAAAGTAATCATTTGGTTCATAATCATCAGGTTCTATATTATTATAAGGATAATTCTTAGTTCTTAAATGATAACTTTCTTGTGTGCTATAATCTCCACCGTAGCCTTCAACTTTAATATAATAATATTGGTCACTTTGTACAGGATACGAAGAAATAAGTTCATCACTTCCGGAACCCTCTATAGATCTTTCAACATAATCATCATCTTCAGCATTTGAAAGACTATCATATAGATAGAGGTCATAATCCAAATTAGAAGGAACATCTACCCAAAAATTTGCTTCTCCATCTTCAGTGAATCTTACTTTAAACCAATCAATATCACTAGAACTATCTATATATCCATATACATCTTCATCATCATAAATTCTGTCTGCTTCTGACGGATAATCATTGGAAGTATCTTCATCGGGGTAGCTTTTAGTACTTATTTCGTCATTACTTTTGCTAGTTGGAACCTGGTGAATAATTGGCATTAATATAGCTTTACATTTATTCTCCTTAGTAACAATTTTAAAATTTCCAGTATATGAATCAAGCATAGTATCCTTAGTGCTTATATTCTTTTTACTGCTTGAAAAAGTAACATTAATACTGTACTTTATATCAGGTTTTAAATTAGGTATATTTATTTTTTTGCCATCGATAATACTCTTTTTAAAAACACTTTTCTTTTCCCCATATTCTCCAATTGCAATTTGAAAAACTGTAGAAGGGGCATTTTTTGTTAACTTAAATACACCTTCAATTTCACCTTCAGCATTCATGTTAGCAATAATTTTAAATGGTATATCACCTTTACTATTTTCAGCAAAAACTGCTGGTTGAACCATTAATAGGCTTACTATACATACAACTAAGAAAATTGACGTTCCTTTTTTCATCATGTTATTATCCCCCTTGTTATCTAATTAGTATCATTTCATAAAATCTCATCTAAGTCTTTCATAAGAAGTCAATTTTTCTATTTAAATACTTTACTATGCTCACTACTTACCACCTCCTTCTTACTGACAAATGTTAGTCAATTTCAAGTACTATTTTGATATCAGTTTAACTCTACCAATCAGGTAAAATTAGTATTTACAATACATGCTATTTGAAAATGTTTATTTTTGTACTGTTCTTTCATCATACGATAACACTATTGCTATTATTATTTATAAGTTTTCTAAAGTCTTTAGTCTTGTATAAACAACTCATTTTTACCCCACCTTACCCCTTGTCGGTATTGTCAAAGATTTAAGCATAATCCTTAACTCCACCTATTGATTTTACTTTGACTTTATATCAAAACTTTACCACCCCTCAAAGCAATGATATTTTTAAAAAAATCAATCTATCTATTTGCAATACCCTCTTTTAAAAAATACTTTTTGTGATAATTCTATAAAATATAAACAAGCTTGCTTACAGCAATTATTCTACCCCCCCCCATTCCAAATTTGTCAATTAGCTCGTTGCAGAACTCTACAACTCGCATAAATACTGCATTTTATTTATTTAAATG
>NZ_ARZA01000075.1 GCF_000387765.1 Caldisalinibacter kiritimatiensis | reverse complement strand
GAAAAAATTAAAAGAATTACAAAATGAAAAAAATAATAAGATTAAGCACAAACAAATAAAAGAGAAAGAGTATGATAAAACTATAAACGATTTAAATAAAATAAAAGAAGTTATACATGGTAATGAGTCTAGATGTAATCTTTTAAAGGATATGAAAAACGAATATGAGGGTTTCTATAAGAGTGTTAAGAAAACACTTTTAGCAGTAAGAAAAAACAAAGTACTAGGTAAGGGTGTAGAGGGTGCTGTTGCAGAGTTAATTACAGTAGATAAAAAGTATGAAAAAGCTGTAGAGGTGGCTTTAGGTTCATCATTGCAAAATATAGTTACTGAAACAGAAACAGATGCAAAAAATATTATTAATTACTTAAAGAAAAATAAATTAGGTAGAGTTACATTTTTACCTATGACTTCAATCAAAGGAAGATATTTGAATTCTAGAGAAAGACAGTTATTACATATAAGAGGAAGTCTAGGAGTTGCAAGTGAGCTTATACAATATAATCAAAAATATAAGGATATATTTAATTATTTATTAGGAAGAGTAGTTATTGTAGATAATATTGATAATGGTATAAAAGTCGCTAAAGAGAGCAACTATACAGTAAAAGTAGTTTCACTTGATGGAGATGTTATAAATGCTGGAGGTTCAATGACAGGAGGGAGTTACAAGTCAAACTATACTAATATATTAGGTAGAGAGAGGCAAATAAGTGAACTACAAAAGGAAATAAATAAGTTAAATAAAGAAAAATATAGTTTAGAGAATAAAGTAGCTAGTTGTAAAACTGACTTAGCTAATGTTATGGACAACTTATCAAAGTTAGATGAAGAAATAAATAATCTTAGAATTAATTTTACTAAATTAGAGAATAAAGAATTACAGCAAGAAGAGGAGATTGGTAATTTAAAAAGCATGGTAGAAAAGTATAAACAAGAATTAGTACAATTACAGCAAGAGCAGCTAGATTCAGAAAATAGAACTAAAGAATTAAAAAAAGAACTAGAAGAATTAAAGTTAAAAAGTGACTCTACTCAAGGAAATATTGGTGACATGATGAAAAATTTTGATGAAGAAAAGAGCAGAAGAGATACATTACAAAAAGAAATTACAGATATAAAAGTGAAAATTGCTTCTTATGAACAGGAAGTTAAGTCAGTAAACGAAGCTTTGTCTAAATTAAAAGAAGAAAAAGAAAGAATGAGAAACAATTTAGAACATAAGAAAAAAGAATACGAGGTTACAATTAATAATATTAAAGATTTAAAGATAAAGTGTGAAGAACTCAAAGAAAAGAAAGAACAGTTAAAAGGGACTTTAAATGAAAATGATAGTAAATTACAAGAACTAAAGCAACAGAAAAATCAGTATTTAGATACATTTTATTCAGAGCAAGAAAAATTAAATGAAATGAATAGGGAGATTAATGAATTACAGAAAAGTATTAATAATTTAGAGGTAAAACATGCAAAATACAATACCCAGTTAGAAAATATGATTAATAAGCTTTGGGATGAATATGAATTATCTTATCAAATGGCTCTTAAGTATAAAAATGAAGACATTAGTATATCTAAAATTCAAAATCAGATAAAAGAATTAAAGTCTAAGATAAGAACTTTGGGTACTGTAAATGTAGGAGCAATTGAAGAATATAAAAGACTAAAAGAAAGATATGAATTTTTAACAGAACAAAAAAAGGATTTAACAAGTGCAGAAGAATCATTAAAAAAAGTTATTAAAGATATGGAAAATAAAATGGAGGAGCAATTTATAGAGAAATTCCATGAAATAAGAGAAAACTTTAATAGAGTATTTAAGCAGTTATTTGGTGGAGGTAAGTCAGATATTTATCTTGAAGATGAAAGTGACGCTCTTAAAAGTGGTATAGAAATTATTGCTCAGCCTCCAGGAAAAAAACTTCAGAGAATTTCTCTATTATCAGGAGGTGAAAAGGCTCTAACTGCAATAGCATTATTATTTGCTATCTTAAATACAAAACCAACACCATTCTGTATATTAGATGAGATTGAAGCTGCATTAGATGATGCAAATGTATATAGATTCGCCGATTATTTAAGAGAATTTTCACAGGAAACACAATTTATTGTAATAACCCATAGAAAGGGTACAATGGAATCAGCAGATGCATTGTATGGTGTAACTATGGAAGAAGAAGGAGTTACTAAATTAGTTTCTGTTAAACTTTCAGAAAAACTATCAGAAAAAGCTAGTTAAGGAGGTATTTAACATGTTTAAAAAATTTTTTAAAAAAAATA
>NZ_ARZA01000074.1 GCF_000387765.1 Caldisalinibacter kiritimatiensis | reverse complement strand
GCAGAAAAAATGTTTATAGAATTATTATCGAAAAGCGAAAGGCGAACAGCGAATAGCCTATTTTTTCTAAGAACTAAGAGCTGAGAACTGACTGAAAAGCTACTAACTACTAACAACGAACTAATAACTAACAAATTGACTAAGTCGAATTTGTTTTATTCAGTCATAAAACCTGTTTTAAATACATAAATTTGTAACAGAAGCGAATATAGGGGGTAAGGGGGATGAACGAAAAAAAGGCAGTAAATAGTAGGCAAAATGTTATATTAGAAAATAGAGAAAAGCTTAGCATATCAGGCGTAGAGCATGTTGATAACTTTAATGAAACATCAATAACATTAGCTACTGTAAAAGGTGCAATGATTATTAAAGGAAATGAATTAAATATAAGCAAACTAAATTTAGAAGATGGTAATGTAACAATTGAAGGTATTGTCAACAGTATAACTTATACAAATAAAGACCTTTCAAAATCAAAGGGAAGTGGACTTCTAGGAAAAATGTTTAAGTAAAGCCGATGGTATATACCATTGGTTTTAAATTTGTGTAGAAAATAAATACAATGATACATATATTAATGCTTTGTCTAGAGGTGATTATATGGAGAACTCAATACATGAACAGGTTTATATATTTTTTACCACATTTTATGGAGGTATAATAATAGGATTTATTTACGATTTATATAGGATATTTAGATACTATTCAAAACCTAAAAAGATAGCTACTTTTATAGAGGATTTAGTATTTTGGATTATTGTATCGTTTATAGCACTTTTTATTTTGATATTTAGTAATTGGGGAGAAATAAGAGGATATGTATTTTTAGGCTTTGTATCAGGTGCAATAGTATACAATAAATTGTTAAGTAAAATAGTTATAAAAATACTTGTATATATAGTAAAAGCTATTATAAAGTTTTTAAAGATACTTTTAGATATATTGTTGTGGCCTATAAAAATTTTGGCAAACTTATTATATAGACCTTATAAAAAAGTATCATCTGAAGTAAAAAAAATTATAAGGAAAGTAAAAAGAATATTAAAGTTGCCAGCTAGAATCGTAAAAGATATAAAGAAATATACAAAGTTTATTTTACAAAAAAAATAAAGGTATATTGAAAAAAATATAGAAAATGTATATTATATAAGCATCTAGTAGTTAGAAGTGGTTAGTAGAACCAGCATTCAAATTAGTAAGAAACTTTTTTACATATGTATAAGTATAATTAAATAAAGGACAAGTTATAATGTAAATACTACATAAGGATGGGAGATATATGGCTAAAAGAAAAAAGAAAAAATTATTTAAAATAAGATATCTTATCGTATTAGGTTTTATCATATACATATCTTCTGTTTTTATCAATCAGCAATCAATGCTAAAAAAATTAAACGAAGAAAAGAATGAGAAAAGGAAGATTGTAGAGCAATTAAATGACCAAATTTTAGAAATGGAAAAGGAAATGCAGCTCATAGAATCTCCTGAGCATATAGAGGAATATATTGAAAGAGTTGCCAGAGAAGAATTAAAAATGGTAAAACCGGGAGAAACTATATATATAGATAAAAATAAGAGTAATAATAAATTTATAGATAACATTGGCGAATAATTTAAATTTATCATATAATAGATATTGTATATATTTATTTTAA
>NZ_ARZA01000073.1 GCF_000387765.1 Caldisalinibacter kiritimatiensis | reverse complement strand
AGTTAGTAGCTTTTTAGTCAGTTCTTAGTTCTTAGAAAAAATTAGGCTATTCGCTGTTCGTTTTTCGCTTTTCGAAAAATATACGTACAAAAAAGAGCTGGAATAACCAGCTCAAGTATAATTTTAAATTCTAAATGTTAAATTTTAAATTAAATACATTACATAATCCCTACTCATTTAATCTCTAATACTCTATTCTCTTATGTTGTTATTGAGGGACGCCCACGTCCCTCAATCTGTCTTCTGTCGAGGGACGTGGGCGTCCCTCGACAACAAAAGTATTTACTAACTAAGTCTGCCAAAGTCTCATTATCTATTGCAATTCCGTCCCTCGACAACAAAAGT
>NZ_ARZA01000072.1 GCF_000387765.1 Caldisalinibacter kiritimatiensis | reverse complement strand
AACAATCTATTCTTGAGGGCTAGCGCCCATTAAAATCTTTTAGATGCGAAACTTCTGAATGCTTAATAGCTCACAAGAATCAGAAATAGCAAATTACATTAAAGTAGTAAAACTACCAATGGGTATGTGCTATTATGAAATGAATAAAATATCTTTAGCTATTGAAACTTTGAAAGAAGCTAAATCTGGAATCGATAGCCTTAAGCTTGTTCATATGCACGGACTTGTAGAAAAATATTTGTTTGATTGCTATAAAATAATAAATGATAAAGCAGATATGATTGAGATAATAGAAGATTTGGAATATATCTTCAAAAATTTACATTATCCTCAAATTAAATATTTGCTTACAACAATGAAAATAAAAAATGCGTTAGCATTAAAACAGAAACCAAAAAAGAAATGGATAGAGGAATTAGAACTGGCGTTTCAGTTGAATCCAGATTCAATTCCTACGTTTATATTAGAAACCTTGACAGAGTTGAAACTTAAAGGGTTTAGCGAAATTATATCAAAGGATATATTGATTCAAAAACTTCAAGAATTACAAATAATAAAACATATACCAGAAATTCAATCAATAAATTTATACTTAGCTGAATTATTATACTGTTTAGAAGATATTAGTGCATGTAAAGCTCATTTAAAAAATGCTTGTGATATTTATTTAGAGTATGGATTATTTGGTCAATTCTTTAATAAAAATTTAGATTGTTATATTTATCTTGGAGGCATCGAACCTGCTTTAGCAAAGGAATTAAATAAAAATTATATACGAAATAAACCTACTAAAATTGTTGAAATTGATATAAATGAGAACTTAACAAATAGAGAATTAGAAATTCTTCAGTTAATTGCTAAAGGAAAATCTAATAAAGAAATATCAAAAGCATTATTCATTAGTATTGGAACGACTAAGTGGCATATAAATAACATTTTTTGTAAGCTTGGAGTGAATAGAAGGTTCCATGCAGTAGAAAAAGCGAGGAAACTTAACCTTATTCAGTAATATAAATAATTATATTCCCTAACTAAAACCATAACTTTAGTTAGGGGATTTTTATATTTATAAGTATTATAATTAAAAATAAATAAATTTTTAGGAGGAATTTAAAATGCAAGAAACATTACATGGTCACTTTAATCAATGGGGGGCTGTAGCTTTTTTCATTATTATTTATTCAGCATTATTACTTTTTATACCTTTTTATAGAAAGATGAATAGAAAACCAGCAACTGCATATATGGCATTTGTTTTAGCCTTTGCTATTGAAATGCATGGAATACCTATGAGTATGTACTTCATTTCCTGGGTAATAGGTAAAAAATTACCTGATGGAATACTGTGGGGACATACATTAAATCAGTATATTGGCTATTGGGGAATGTATATTAATATTGGTTGTGCGATTGTAGCTATTCTTTTGATTGCAAATGGCTGGTATAATATATATCATAAGTATTGGTCAAAGGAAAAAGGAAGAGGGCAAGTAGTAAAGACAGGAATTTATCGTTACATTAGGCATCCACAATATACGGGATTTATATTACTTACAATAGGTATGATGTTTGAGTGGGCTACATTATTTATGCTTCTCATTTGGCCTGTTATTATTTATACTTATTACCGTTTAGCAAAGCGAGAGGAAAAAGATATGATTGAAGAATTTGGCCAAGAATATATAAGTTATATGAAGGAAACAAAAATGTTTATTCCCTTCGTAGTTTAACATTTTTAAATTTTTACAAGATAAAAATAGGAGGCTAATGTTTTATGTTAAAACTAGTAAATGCAAAGGAATATGAAGAAGGTATTGATAAAGCTATTGAATATATACATGGAGTATGGGGGAATGATGATAATTTTATGTTTTATAAAGATGCAATTTACCATTCTCATATAGAAGGCAAAATACCTCAATTCTTCTTACTTCTTAAAGAAGAAAAAATTATAGGGTGTTCAGCATTAATTATAAACGACTTTATAAGTCGTCATGATTTGTATCCTTGGTTTGCATGCTTATTCGTAAATAAAGAAGAGCGAGGAAATGAATATGGAAAGTTATTAATAAAGTATGCTGAACAACAGGCAGCAAAAGCAGGATTTGATAAATTATACTTAACAACAGATCTTGATGGATATTATGAAAAATACGAATGGAATAGAATTGAAGATGGAATAGACTTATTTACTGGCAAACCAACTAGGATTTATTTAAAAGAGCTTTCATAAGAAGTAATGTTTGTATTATAATCCTATAAAAATAAAACTATTGACAAAGCTTAGATGTATTGTTACCATAAAAATATATAAAATTTATTTATACTAAATCACATGACTGGCGGAAGTGGAATTAACCACATGGAGTGTGATTTAAAGAGATGAGCCGACCGCCTGGGCAAAGATTAGTCCAGGGGGTCTTTTTTTGATTACTCCTGGACAAGATTTAAAAGTCGAGGAGGTATTTTTATGTTTAAAAAAGAATGGATAGGATTTAATAAAGGTAAATGGACAGATAATATTGATGTAAGGGATTTTATCAAAAAGAATTATACTCCATATGAGGGTGATGAAAGGTTTTTAGAAGGAACAACAGAAAAAACAGAACGACTTTGGGAAAAATGTAAAGAACTTATCATGAAAGAACTTAAGGCAGGCGTTCTTGATGTTGATGCAGACAATATATCTGGTATTGATAGCTTTGGACCAGGGTATATAGATATGGGAAATGAAGTAATAGTAGGCTTACAGACAGATAAGCCTCTAAAAAGAATTATAAATCCATTTGGTGGAATTAGAATGGTAGAATCAGCGCTAGAGTCGTACGGATATAAACTAGATAAAAATAAAGAACAAATATTTAAAAGCTATAGAAAAACACATAATCAAGGAGTATTTGATGTATATACAAAAGAAATGAGAAAATCAAGGAGTGCAGGTTTACTTACAGGACTTCCTGATGCATATGGTAGAGGAAGGATAATAGGTGATTATAGAAGGATAGCACTTTATGGTATAGATTATTTGATAGAAAAGAAGGAAGAAGATTATATTAATTTAAAAGGCTTTATGAGTGAAGACTTAATAAGAAAAAGAGAAGAAGTAAAAGAACAAATAAAAGCATTAAAGAAAATAAAAAGAATGGCTATGAGTTATGGAATAGATATTTCAAATCCAGCTAAAAATGCAAAAGAAGCTGTACAGTTTATATATTTTGGCTATTTAGCAGGAATAAAAGAAAATAATGGTGCAGCTATGTCATTAGGAAGAACTAGTACATTTATTGATATATATATACAAAGAGACTTAGATAATAACTTTTTAACAGAAAAAGAAGCACAAGAAATTATAGACCAATTTGTAATAAAACTTAGAATGGTAAGACACCTAAGAACTCCAGAATACAACGAATTATTTGCAGGTGACCCTAATTGGATAACAGAGGCTATAGGTGGCATGGGGATAGATGGAAGAACAATGGTGACTAAGACTTCATTTAGATTTCTTAATACATTAAACAATCTTGGAGCAGCTCCTGAACCTAATATGACTGTGTTGTGGTCTGAGAAACTTCCACAGGCATTTAAAGAATATTGTGCTAAGATGTCAATTATAAGTGATTCTATTCAATATGAAAATGATGATATTATGAGACCAGTATATGGAGATGATTATGGAATAGCATGTTGTGTTTCAGCTATGGAAATAGGAAAGGAAATGCAGTTTTTTGGTGCTAGATGTAATTTAGCAAAGGCACTTTTATATGCTATAAATGGTGGTATAGATGAAAAGAAAAAGACTGTAGTAATAGATGGAATAAATAAGATAGAAGATGAAGTATTAGATTATAAAAAAGTAAAAGAAAATTATTTTAAGGTATTAGAATATGTAGCAGAGCTTTATGTAAACACAATGAATATTATTCATTATATGCATGATAAATACGCTTATGAGGCAGGTCAAATGGCACTTCATGATACAGAAGTAAAAAGAATAATGGCATTTGGAGTAGCCGGATTGTCTGTAGTAGCAGATTCTTTAAGTGCTATTAAATATGCTAAAGTTAAACCTAAAAGAGAAAATGGTATAGCAGTAGATTTTGATATAGAAGGTGATTTTCCTAAGTATGGAAATGATGATGATAGAGTTGATGATATAGCGGTAGAGATTTTAACAAAGTTTTCAAATGAACTTAAGAAACATGAAACATATAGAAAAGCAAGGCATACATTGTCGGTATTAACTATTACTTCAAATGTAGTTTATGGAAAGAAAACAGGAGCTACACCAGATGGGAGAAAAGCTGGCGAAGCTTTTGCACCAGGAGCTAATCCAATGCATGGAAGAGACGGAAGTGGAGCATTAGCTTCTCTAAACTCTGTTGCAAAAATACCTTATCGTAATGTATGTGAAGACGGTATTTCAAATACATTTTCCATAGTACCTCAAGCACTGGGAAATGATGAAAAAGCTAGAGTAAATAATTTAGTGTCTATACTTGATGGTTACTTTAGTCAAGGAGCGCACCATCTTAATGTAAATGTTTTAAATAGGGAAACACTTGTAGATGCAATGGATCATCCTGAGAAACATCCTACATTAACTATAAGAGTATCCGGATATGCAGTTAATTTTAATAGACTTACTAAAGAGCAACAGATGGAAGTAATAAAGAGAACCTTCCATGAATCCATATAGAATAGGATGTTGTAAATGATTGGTAAAATTCATTCAATAGAATCATTAGGATTAAACGACGGTCCAGGTGTAAGATTTGTAGTATTTTTTCAAGGCTGTAATTTAAGATGTGTATACTGTCATAATCCTGATACATGGAGCATAGCTTCAGGTGAAGAAATAACTCCAAAACAATTAGTTAATAAGGCTATTAGATTCAAATCATATTTTAAAAGTTCCCAAGGAGGTGTGACCTGCTCTGGAGGAGAACCATTACTGCAGCCTGATTTTCTTATAGAGTTTTTAAAGCTTTGTAAGAAAAATGGCATACACACAGCTATAGACACAGCAGGAGTTGGTATCGGCAAATATGAAGAGATATTAAAATATACAGATTTAGTATTACTAGATATAAAACATATAGATGAAAAAGGATATGAAAAAATAGCAGGTGGGAACTATGATGAGTTTAGAAGATTTGTAAAAGTATTGAAAAAAACTGATATAGATTTATGGATTAGACATGTAGTAGTACCTACAATGACAGATAGTGAAAGTCATATAAATAGTTTAAGAGATATAATAGGTGGATTTGATAATGTGAAGAAGATAGAATTACTACCATATCATACATTAGGGGTAAATAAATATAAAAAAATGGACATTCCTTATAAATTAGAAGGAGTTAAGCCTATGGATAAAGAAAAGATTAAAGTATTAGAGAAAATAATTCAAAAGGTATAACATTTTTATTCAAACTTTAAGGTATTCTGATAATATAGATTTATTAAAGCCAAATATAATTAAAGACAATGGATATAGATACTATTAAGTAATTATTTTATAATTAATGGGGGTTTAAAAATGAAAACATTAATAATTTATGGTACTAAATATGGTTGTACAGAAAAATGTGCAAAAATCTTGTCTGAAAAATTAACTGAGGAAGTTGAGCTATATAACTTAAAAGAAGTAAATGATATAGATATTTCAGATTACGATAAGGTTATTATTGGAGGTTCAGTTTACATTGGTAAAATTAGAAAAGAAGTAACAAAGTTTTGCTTAAGAAAATTAAATGAATTAAAAGGTAAAAAGGTTGGACTATTTATTTGTTGTATGGCTGATGGGGAAGCTGCTGAAAAACAGTTAAATGATGTTTTTCCAAAAGAACTTATGACTAATGCTATTGCAAAAGAAAACTTTGGAGGGGAATTTATTTTTAATAAGATGAATTTTTTTGACCGATTTATAGTAAAAAAAGTATCTAAAACTGACACAGACCAATCTAATATACACATAGAAAATATCAATAGATTTGCACAACTTATGAATAATGTTTAGGAAACTTAAAAACTTTGTTTTGAGTGATGATCGATGCTGAGGTTTACACCTCGGTTTTTTTATTTTTTGTAATTAGTGTAATAACAGAAGTGCAAAATTAATAAAAATATAAGGACAAGGCATAAACAAAGGGGGATAGTTTTGAAAATAACCAATGGATTTATTAAATTAGAAGGGAATGAATTTAAAACTCTTTTTAATTATTTAGATGAAGAAATTCAATATCCAGAATATTTACAAATATTAATTTTAAAAGAGTTTTTAAAATCTTTAGGATTAAAACCTAGAAATGATGACAATGATTTAGATAGCCTTTTCAGTATGATTCCAATAGAAGTATTAGAAGAAATAGTAGAAGTTATAAATAATCTATACAGCATACAACAAAAAGTAGATTATAAAAACATATATTTACCTTATTTAATATATTATCTACCAATTAACACGTATAAGGTTCATAGGTTATTATCAGACTTAATACTAAGAAATTTACTAAAAAAAGATATTACCCTATTAGATGTTGGTACAGGCCCGGGTTCTGTTGTAATTGGTGTTATTGAATTTTATAAAATACTTGCGAAGGAATATAGTAGTATTAACTTCAGTATACAATTATCTATTTTAGATGCAGAGAAGAAATTTCTTAAAATAGCCGAAAATTTAATTAAAGAAATATCAAAGGATTTACCTAGAAACTTATCTGTTAATATAAAAGAAGTAATGAATATAAAGCTAGACAACTGGTTTACAATTTCAGGGAATTATGATTTAATTTGTACAAGTAATGTATTAAATAGATTTGAAATTGAAGACAATTTTTATATTAGTAATTTTTTCAAACTTTATCAGATGTATTAAATAATGATGGAGCAATTCTTGCCATTGAGCCCGGAGATAGAGAGGATTGTATATTTTTTAAAGACTTGAGAAATGAAGTACTGGAGTTTTGTAACTTAAGATTATATTCTCCATGTAATTACCTTTGGGGAGATAAAAAACAATATAGCTGTTCCTGCTTTTCTACTGGTAAGGTATTTTGGAAAAAGCCACTTATTATCGGAAAACTAAATGAAAATGGTTTAATTAAAAATAGAAGAGATGTGTCATTTAATTATATGATTTTAAAGAAGGATTCTAATAATAAATATGCTACTATAAAAGAAGCTAATGTATTTACTAAATTAAAGGATGTATATATAAAGGAAAATCAAAAAATAAACGTTCAAGGTATAGTCAGATGTGTTATGGAAAAGCCAAATTATTTATTTGCAAGTATATGTGATGGAACAAAAGCTATGTCTGATGATGAACATGTACATATAGCTTTAAGACTTGATAATAAAAACTTAAAAGATAGATATTATAGTGTACTTAAACATATGAATCTAGGACAAAAGATAATAGGAAAAAATTTAAAATGTGAAAGAATGTGGAAATATCCAAAAAGCTATATTTTAATAATCGAAGAGGATTCTGATTTAGAGTTTTATTATTAAAAATGGGGTGTTTGTATGATTATCAGTGTTAGTAGAAGAACTGATATACCAGCATTTTATAGTGATTGGTTTTTTAATAGGCTTAAAGAAGGATATGTATATGTTAGAAATCCATTCAATAGAAAGCAGGTAAGTAAAATAAATTTAAATCCAGAAGTGGTAGATTGTTTCGTCTTTTGGACAAAGGACCCGTTACCAATGATGAAAAGGCTAGATGAACTAAAAGACTATTGTTACTATTTTCAGTTTACCTTAACCCCTTATAGAAGGGATATTGAAACGAATATTAGAAAAAAAAGAGATATAATAAAAACATTTAAACAATTATCTAATATTATTGGAAAAGAGAAGGTTATATGGAGATATGACCCTATTTTTATAAATGAGTTTTATAATAAAGAATATCATTATGAATGGTTTGAAAGATTTGCTTATGAATTAAGTAACTATACAGAAAAGTGTGTAATTAGCTTCATAGATTTATATAAAAAGACTCTAAGAAATACAAAGCATTTAAATATAGAAGAGTTAAAAGATGAGGATATTTTTCAAATAGCAGAAAAGTTTTCTAGTGTAGCACAAAAATATAACATAAAAATAGAAACATGTTCCGAATCAATAGATTTGACACAATATGGGATAAAAAAAGGTAAGTGTATAAATGATAAATTAATATCGAGAATATTAGGTTGTCAATTAGACGTTAAGAAGGATAATACTCAAAGAGAGGTCTGTGGATGTGTAAAGAGTATTGATATAGGTGAGTATAATACTTGTAAGCACAATTGCTTATATTGCTATGCAAATTTCAATTACAAACAGGTAGATGAAAAATATAAAAAGCATTTAAGGAATTCACCATTATTGGTAGGGGAATTATACGGGGATGAAAAAATTACAGTTAGAGAAATGAAATCAATTAAATGTGATAACAATGGACATATGGAACAATTAAAGTTAGATATATAGTTTTAAATGAGCCAGGGGATTTTCCTTTGACTCATTTTTTCTAGCTACTTACTATAAATGAAGTTACGTAATATATATAAAAAAACACAAATATTTTCAGAAGTTTCACATTATTAATTCTATTTATGATATAATATCCATAATAGTTTGAGAAGGGTGGTTAAGTATGAATAAAATTATGTTATTAACATTAATAAAATATCATACCTTCTGTTCTATGGTGAAATATAGAGAGTCTAATTAAGATTGTTTTTGGTAATATTGACTATATTAAAACAATAGAAGTTTTACTTTTGAATATATACCCTAGAGCAGTAATAATGCTTTAGGGTGTTTTTATTGCCTAGATTAACTAAAGGGTGTTTTGGGGATGATTATTGCATAATAGGTTGAGAAAACTACATTATGTCAATAACTATTTAAGGGGGAATGAAGATGACAATAATATCAAGACCATATAATAAAGAGAAAGACTATGAAAGGGTATCAGACTTTTTAGTAAAGACATATAGTGACAAAAATGATTTTCAAAACTGGCATCAGCCAAGATGGGAGTATATGCATTATCATCCATATTTCTATAATGAAGAGTTGCAGAAGATACATGACAAAATTAGGATATGGGAGGATGACGAGAAAATTGTTGGAGTTGCTCATTTTGAGCATACACTAGGGAATTGTTACATTGAAATTGATAAAGAGTATTCAGATTTGCAAGATGAAATGGTTCAATATGCAGAGGAAAATTTAAAGGGGCAGTCTGAAGGAAGAAGTTTTCTTACATTTTATGTAAACGAGCATAACAATCAATTTAAAGAAATTTTAAAATCAAGGGGATACAAAAATGCTAAAGAATATAACGAGTACATGTCAGTATTTGAAACAGAAAAGGAATTTCCAGAAATAACTCTACCAGAGGGATTTAAATTACAAAGCTTAGAAGATGAAAATAACTTAAACAAGTTACATAGAGTTTTATGGAGAGGGTTTAATCATGGCGATGAACCAGATGACGACCTTTCTGGAAGAAGACTAATGCAGTCTGCACCAAACTATAGAAAGGATTTAAATATTGTTGTGGTAGCACCTGATGGAAACTATGTATCATATTGTGGTATGTGGTATGATGATAAAAATAAATTTGCTTATGTTGAACCAGTAGCAACAGACCCTGATTACAGAAAGATGGGCCTAGGGAAAGCTGCTGTATTAGAAGGTGTCAGAAGGTGTAAGGAGCTAGGAGCAACTAAAGCCTATGTAGCAACAAATAAGAAGTTTTACTTGAAAATTGGGTTTGAAACAATATATACAATGGAAGCTTGGGGTAAAGTATTTTGATTAGAAAGTGAGTTAGGGGATTGTCCCTTGACTCACTTTCTTTTTAAGAAGGAAAAAACATTATTACTATGGAATAAGTATGTATATAGCTTTAAAATTAGGAGGATATAATGGATAAAATAAAGGAAATTAAGGAGGAACTTAATAAGTATATAGACAAAGAAAAAGCTGAATTCCTACCAAAGTTTTTTAAATCTTACCCAGGAGGTTATGGTGAAGGTGATTTGTTTATAGGAGTGTCAGTTCCAAATCAAAGAAAGGTTGCAAAAAAGTTTAAAGATTTATCATTAGAGGAAATACAAAATCTTCTTAATGAAGATATACATGAATATAGATTGACGGGGTTAATTATACTAGTGGATAAATATGAAAAAGCTAAAAGTGATGAAGATAAACAACAGATTGTAGATTTTTATATTAAAAACATAGACAGGGTTAACAACTGGGATTTAGTTGATTCTACAGCATACAAGATATTAGGACCATATTTAATATATAAGGACAAATCACTTTTATATGAATTTGCAAATTCGGGACATCTCTGGAAGCAAAGAGTAGCTATAATAGGAACAAAGTATTTTATAAGCAAAGGGATGTATGAAGATACACTTAGGATTTCCGAAATATTACTTAAACATCAACATGATTTAATTCATAAAGCTGTAGGTTGGATGCTTAGAGAAGTGGGTAATAAAGATAAAGAGGTGGAAAAAGAGTTTTTAAATAAATATTATATGAAAATGCCTAGAACTATGTTAAGATATGCAATAGAGAAATTTGAGAAAGAAGAAAGACAAAAATATCTAAAAGGAGAAATATAAAATATCTGGAGGGATATAAATGAGATTAGTTTCGTGGAATGTGAATGGTTTAAGAGCTTGTGTTCGTAAAGGTTTTTTAGATTATTTTAATGAAGTAGATGCAGATATCTTTTGCGTTCAAGAAATTAAGTTACAAGAAGGACAAATAGATTTAGACATAGAGGGATATGAGCAATACTGGAATTACGCTGTAAAAAAGGGGTATTCAGGAACAGCAGTTTTTACAAAGGTAAAACCTATATCAGTCCAATATGGAATAGGTATTGAAGAACATGACCAAGAGGGAAGGGTAATAACATTAGAATTTGATGATTTTTACTTGGTAAATGTATATACACCAAATTCTCAAAGAGAATTAGCAAGGCTTGACTACAGAATGATTTGGGAAGATGAATTTAGAAATTATCTTAAGGAATTAGATAGTAAAAAGCCAGTAATATTATGTGGGGACTTGAATGTAGCTCATAAAGAAATAGATTTAAAAAATCCAAAATCAAATACAAAGAATGCAGGATTTACAAAAGAGGAACGAGACAAGATGACAAAGCTTTTAAAATCAGGTTTTATAGATGCTTTTAGATATTTTTATCCCAATAAAGAAGAAGCTTATACATGGTGGTCTTATATGAGAAAAGCAAGGGAAAGAAACGCAGGCTGGAGAATTGACTATTTTGTAGTATCAGAAAGACTTAAGAATAGATTAGTAGATAGCCAAATACATTCCCATATAATGGGTAGCGACCACTGTCCTGTATTTCTAGAAATGTAGTTTATAAAGTGAGTCAAGGTACAGTCCTTTGACTCACTTTTATGGAAAATAAAAAAACAATGGAAAAAATTGACTAGAAAACAAAGGTATGTTATAATAAAGCGAAGGAAAAATAAGGAATATCATAAAGGGTTGGAGGGATAAAATGAAAAGGGGTATTGCGTATATTTTACTTACAATATTATTCATATCATTAGTATTAGTAGGTTGTAATAGTAATAATTCTAATATAAAGGAAGCAAGTAAACATCAACAAGAAATTAATCAAAAAGACGAGGAAATAGAAGAGCTAAAAAATATAATTAACTCAAAAGAAAAAGAAATATCAGATTTAATGACTGAAAAAGAAATGCTAAGAAACAAATTGTCATCAAAAGAATCAGATATAAAATATTTAACAGAAGAAGTAGATTATTATCGTAAATTTATTGATTCTATTCTTACAGAAATGACGGAAGATGAGTTAATAGAAATTGCTAAAAATGAAGTATGGTACACACTAAAATTTAAGCCAGGAAAGCTTGAAAAAGACAATGATAATGAATACACACCTGTTCCTAAAGATGGGAAAATAGAGGTAAATGAGTCTAATTTCTTAGTTACTTTAAGTGAACGACAAACTATGCATCGAATCTTGAGTCCTAAAGAGTATCCAAGTATTTATGAAAAAGTACGAATTGATAAATACACTAACCATATAAAAATCAAAAACTACTCTAACTATGAAGTTCAACCAGCATCAGGGACAATAGTTGATGCTAATACTTACTGTTTTAAAGATGTGCCTAAAGGGACTGTTATTGAAATTGAGATAACAGAACAACTACAAAAAAGATTGGGCTTAAAAACAAGGACGGTAAAAATCTCTGTTAAATAATTCAATATTAATATTAAACAAGGTCAGGCTTAAAATACTCTTTTTAAAGAGATTATAGCCTGATTTTTTTATATAAGAAAGTATATTTACAGTATATGCTATAATCAAGCTATATACGGAGATTGGAGCATGGAGAAAATAATGATAGAGACCTAAGAGTATTTGACCAAAACCTGAGAACTAAGAGCTAAGAACTAACTAAAAAGCTACTAACTACTAACAACGAACTACTAACTGACAAATCGGCGAAGTCGATTTTGTTCTTTTTCATTATTAATATGGTTACATTGGATATTTATAAATTAGCGTATAGTTTACCTTTGTTTGACTGTCTAACTAAAAAGTGATAGACTAAACCTATCGAAGAAAGTATTAGCAAAATACGGGTTAAAAGGAATTACATTGTACATAAAAATATAGAATAAATTAAAACATTGCTAATTAAAATATAATATTAATATTTATAGGAGTGTTTAATGATGAATAAAAAAGTAGTATCTTTATTAGTTATAATTTGTTCAATATTGTTAATCACAAGTTGTGCTTTTGAAAAAGAGCCAAAAGAATTTTTTACAAGTGAAGAAGGACATGATTATAAAAAGTTTGATAAAAGTAGCAGTCTAGATGGTAAAGCTTTCACTGTAGAAGATGCAGGTAAATATGAATTTACAGTAATAGCTAAAATGGAAAAAGGAAATTTTACATTTAAGTTATTAAACGAGTCAGAAGAAGAGATTTTCACTTTAGAAGGAAAAGAAATTAATGAGAAAAAGACTATATATTTAGAAGAGGGTGTATATTATTTAAGGCCAAGAACACATAATGCAGAAGATGGTAGTTATGAGATACACTACAAAAAATTATAAATATTTAAGGGAATTAATGGCTGAAAGTGGTTATAATTACTTGGTAATATAACCACTTCTATTTTGTTGATTTTATTAAGGGCGACAATAACAAAAAGCAATTAATGGTAAAATCATAAATAATATTTAATTAAATGAGGTGGAAGTATGAAAAATCTAATAGTAACAGGTTTATTTAATGATGATATCGATAGAAGTGACTAATTGGTTGGAAAATCGAAAATAAAGACTTAAAAAATTTTGGTATATATGATATATTATGTATTGTCCCTCTTGAATAAACAATAGAAGAAGCTATGAAATTGGCTAAAGAAAATACTTATAATATAGCAAAAGTAGTTTATGAAAAATATTTGATGAAAGGAGAATAATAAAATGTTCTTAAAATTTAAGAAAGAAGAAGATATATGTTCACCAATAAACGGTACAGTTAAACCTATTACAGAAGCACCAGACCCGGCTTTTTCTCAAAAGATGATGGGAGATGGATTCTGTGTTGAACCAGAGGATGGAGTAGTAGTATCACCAGTAAAGGGAACAGTTGCAACTGTATTCCCAACAAAGCACGCTGTTGGAATTACAACAAAAAAAGGTTTAGAATTAATCATTCACTTTGGTATGGAAACAGTATCATTAAACGGAGAAGGATTTACAGCTTTAGTTGAAGCAGGAGATAAAGTGGACGTTGGAGATGAATTATTAAAGGTTGACATTGAAAAAATCAAGGATAAAGTACCATCACTAGTTACTCCTGTTGTCGTTTCAAATGCAGAAGGAAAGACATTTGATTTAGTTAAAGAAGGAAAGGTAAATAGAGGAGAAGTAGTATTAAAAGTGAAATAAGACGGGAATTTAAGACTGTAAGAGGAGAAAATCTTCTTACAGTTTTTTTAGTGCTAAATTCACTACTTCTATTCAATAAGAATATAATAAAGTAAATGTTTAATGGATAGAGGTGAAATTAATGCCTGTAGTAGAGAATTTAATATTAACTTCGTTTTGTTCAAATGACCCAAATGTCAATAGAAGATGGCGAGTGCGTAATCCTAATGCTTTTGATGTTGAATATACATTTCAGGTAATAGGTACTTCTCAAACAGGAACCAATATTGCACCACCTGGAGATTCATTTTTCTTTACACATACTGTTCCAGGGTCAAATACAACAAGAATTACATGGCTAGATGAAGATGACAATCCTCGTTCTACAGTAAAGGCTAGTAGTGGAGCTGAATGTACTGAAGAGCCAGGAACCTTGAAAATTGTTAAGGTACTTACATCAGGGCCATTAATGACCAATGTAAATAGAACAGAAACATGGCGGTTTGAGATAAGGATAGAAATAGATAGTTGCAAAATACAAAATTAAACTTATCCACAGAAAATTAGTAAAAAAAATA
>NZ_ARZA01000071.1 GCF_000387765.1 Caldisalinibacter kiritimatiensis | reverse complement strand
AAGGATTATATGAAATAGCATTATATAAATATAGACAAGTACATTCCTTTATTATAGCAGCAATATTAATGTTTAATTTAGCAACTATATTTGAATCACCAAAAACAACTAATAATAACGTAATAGTACAAGGTACTATATATGAGTTAGATGATGAAGACCATGGGGGATTGAGAGGATAAAAGTTTAGTAAGTATTATGTTTATTTAGATATAAGAAAGGGGTGAGATTATGTTATATCCAAGAGCACCAAATGAAAAAAGCCTAC